>DATLYY010000006.1 GCA_035574275.1 Verrucomicrobiia bacterium | reverse complement strand
CCGCAAACAGATAAGCTAAGGAATTAATTGGTGGACGCCGGCTTGCGCCACTTGATGGAACAGCCGAACGCCTTGGTTTCGGCCATTTTTATCGGCTTCCCCGCCAAAAGCGCGTTCAAGGCCTCCTTCAAATCCCGGCTTTTCACCTTTTTGGCGTCCGTCTCGTCCTCAATCCGTCCCCGATACACCAGCTTGGAATCGGCATCCAAAAGAAAGACATGCGGCGTCACCTTCGCGCCGTAGGCCGCCGCCACTTCGGAAGTGGAATCGTAAACGTACGGGAAAACGAATCCCTTCTCCTTGGCCCGCTTCACCATGTTGTCATAGCTGTCCTCCGGCACCCGCCCCGGGTCGTTCGGGTTGATGGCCACGAAGGCGATTCCCTTCGGCGAAAATTCCTTGGCCAGTTTGTTGATGCGGTCCTCAAACGCCTTGGCGTAGGGGCAGGCGTTGCAGGTGAAAATCACCGCCACCCCTTTTTTATCCTTGTAATCGGCCAAGGAATGGGTCTTGCCGTCCGTTCCCAAAAGCGAAAACGCCGGCCCCGTCTCGCCGATGGGCAATTCATCCGCCTGTACAAAAGCGCCCAAGGCCAATATCGAAGCCAGTACCATCCCGAAATGACGCAAACGCATTTCCCGCTCCTTTCTATTCGTTTTTTGCAGGGGTTGAATACATTCAACCCTCCCACCGGCCCAAGGCCGCTTTCGTTAACACAGGTTTATACAACCAAATTTCAAAAAAGAAAAGGAATTTTGTCCTTGTAGGGGCGGGGTCTCCCCGCCCGGGCGAGGGAACCTCGCCCCTGCGAAACCGCCCCAAAAAACCATTGGTTTTTGGGGAAAAATTTGGTATAATTTGGGTTTGCGTAAAGACTGAAATTTCGCAAAAACGGTAAAATTATGTTCAATCAGCTGACTGAAAAATTCGGCGCGATTTTCAAAAAGCTTTCCGGCAAGGGAAAACTGTCGGAGGAAAACGTCCGCGAAGCGCTTTCCGAAGTCCGCCGGGCCCTTTTGGAAGCGGACGTAAATTACAAAGTAGTCAAGGAGTTTCTGGCCGAAGTGGAGGCCAAAGCCCTTGGCGCGGAAGTGCTTTCCTCCATTCAACCGGGTCAGCTTTTTGTCAAAATCGTTTACGATTCGTTAGTCGAGCTTTTAGGCAGGAAAGCCGAACTCGTCAAGACGGCCGGCGCCCCGCCGACCGTGATTATGGCCGTCGGCCTGCAGGGCTCCGGCAAAACCACTTTCTGCGGCAAATTGGCGCTTCAATACAAAAACAAAGGGAAGCGGGTCTGGCTGGCGGCCTGCGACACCCAGCGCCCGGCCGCCCGCGAGCAGTTGAAGGTCTTGGGGGATTCGATTGGGGTCAAAACTCATTTGGCGGGGGACGATGCCGTCGCCGGGGCCTTGGAAGCCCGCCAGAATGCGCTGGAAGACGGCGCCGACTTTTTGATTGTGGACACCGCCGGCCGCCTGCATATCGACGAGGAGCTGATGAACGAGCTGGCCAAAATGAAGCCCAAGCTCAAGCCGACCGAAATTTTGCTGGTACTGGATGCCATGACCGGTCAGGACGCTGTCAACGTGGCTGAGCAATTTCACCAAAAATTGGGCTTGGATGGGTTGATTCTGACCAAGCTGGATGGCGACGCCCGCGGCGGCGCCGCCCTTTCCGTCAGAAAAGTGACCGGTATTCCCATCAAGCTGGTCGGCGTCGGCGAAAAACTGGCCGACCTGGAGCCGTTTTATCCCGACCGGATGGCCTCCCGCATTCTGGGAATGGGGGATATCGTCGGGCTGGTGGAAAAGGCCCAGGAGGCCTTCTCCCAGAAGGGGGCCGATGAACTGGCCGAGCGGCTGCGGAAAAAAAGTTTCACGCTGGAGGATTTCCGCCAGCAGCTTTTGGAAGTGAAAAAAATGGGCCCCCTCGATACCCTGGCCGGCAAGCTCCCGGCCGCCTTGAGCAGGGGAATGGAAGCCGGCTTCGATGAAAACGGTTTGAAACATACGGAGGCGATCTTATCTTCCATGACCCCCCTGGAGCGGGAGCGCCCGCAGATACTCGACGGCTCCCGCCGCAGGCGTATTGCCCGGGGTTCGGGAACGACCGTGCAGGAGGTGAACCAATTGCTTAGGCAGTTCGAGCAGGTGGCCAAAATGATGAAATCGGTTTCAAAAATGGGTAAATTCAAAGCCGACCTGCTGGGCCGGTTGGGTAGATTTTAACAAACGGATGAAAACAGAAACGATGGAGGATTTATGGTAGTTTTGCGTCTGCGCCGCGTAGGGGCCAAGAAAAAACCGTTCTTCCGGCTGGTGGCCGCGGATTCCCGCCGGCCCACGGATGGGCGCTTTTTGGAAACTTTGGGCACCTATAACCCGAAGGTTAAACCGGCCGTGGTGGATTTGAACGAGGAGCGGATTGGCTACTGGTTGGCGGTGGGCGCCCAGCCCTCTGATACGGTCAAAGCCCTCTTTAAACACACCGGTTTAACCCAGAAATTGTCGTTTAAAAAGGCCGGCAAGGATGTCTCCGGCGTGGTTTTGAAAAGCACCATCAAGGAAGCCGCCAAAGCCAAAAAAATCGGCAAGAAGGGCAAAAAAGAAGAAACCCCCAAAGGGGAAGAGAAAAAAGCCGAATAACAATCGGTTTGGGATTTAAGCATCGATGAAAATCGACATTATTTCCATTTTTCCGCGCCTTTTTGAGCCGTTTTTGTCCGAATCCGTGCTCGGCAAAGCGGTCGCGCGCAAGTTGGTCGATATTTCTGTGACCGACCTGCGCCGCTTTGCGGAGGACAAACACTCAACCACAGACGACACCCCGTACGGCGGCGGGGGCGGGATGGTGATGCTGCCGGCCCCTTTGGTGAAGGCCGTGGAAAGTTTGAAAAATGGCCGCCACCCGCGCGTGATTCTGACCACCCCGCAGGGAAAGCTGTTCAACCAAAAGCTGGCGCAAGAGTTTGCGAACGAAGACCAGTTGATTATCATCTGCGGGCGCTATCGGGGCGTGGATGAGCGCGTCCGGCAGCTTGTAGTCACGGACTGCGTCTCCATCGGGGATTATGTTCTGGGCGGCGGCGAAGTTCCGGCGATGGTGATAACGGAAGCGGTGGTGCGATTGATTCCCGGCGTGGTGGGAAACGAGGATTGTGTGCGGGCCGATTCCTTTACTTCCGGGCTTTTGGAATATCCCAACTACACCCGCCCGGAGGAGTTTATGGGGCTTTCCGTCCCCAAAGTCTTGACCTCCGGCAACCATGCCGAAGTGGAGCGCTGGCGAAGGCGGGAGTCGCTTTTACGCACAAAAACTTTGCGTCCCGATTTGTTTGAAAGATTTAAACTGACCAAAGAAGATCAAAAATTGCTGGAAAGCTAAGGAGGCCGTATGAACTTGATACAGATGATTGAAGCCCGCCAGATGAAGGCCAAACGGCCCGATTTCGGCCCCGGCGACACGGTGAAAGTGCACGTCAAAATAAAAGAAGGGGACAAGGAGCGGATTCAGATCTTTCAGGGAACCGTGATTGCCCGCGGCGGGCGCGGCGCCCGCGAAAGCTTCACCGTGCGCAAAATCTCCAGTGGCGTGGGGGTGGAGCGGGTTTTTCCCCTTTTCTCCCCGTCCGTGGCCAAAATTGAACTGGTCAAAACCGGCGATGTTCGCCGCGGAAAGCTGTACTATTTGCGCAACCTGAAAGGAAAATCGGCCCGGATTGAGGAAAAGATGAAGGAACTGGAAGAGGCCTCCGGTCCGGGAGCAACCGCCGAGAACGAATAACTTGGCCAAAATCTACGCCACCGAGCGGGGACTATGGAAGAACGGGCTTTCCCTGATTTGCGGCGTGGATGAGGCCGGCCGCGGCCCCTTGGCCGGGCCGGTGGTGGCAGGAGCGGTGATTTTCCCCGCCGGATTCACCGGCCTGCCGGTCAACGATTGCAAACTGTTGACGGCCGAAAAGCGCGAAGAGCTTTTCGGCCTTATTTTTGAAAAGGCGCTGGATGTTGCAACCGGAGTCGCTTCCCATACCGAAATCGACGAATTCAACATTCATCACGCCTCTTTTCTGGCGATGCGCCGCGCCATTGAGAAACTCAAGATTATGCCGGAAATTGTCTTGGTGGACGGCAAATTCGAAATCCCCAGGATGACCTTCCCTCAAAAGGCAATAGTAAAAGGTGACCGGCTTTCCGCCTCGGTGGCGGCCGCTTCCATTGTGGCCAAAGTCACCCGCGACCGGATGATGCAGGAATTGGATGAACAGTATCCCGGCTGGAATCTGGCCCAAAACAAGGGGTACCCCACGCCGGAACATAAAGCGTTTGTGGTCGAAAAAGGGGTTTCCGAAATCCACCGCAAAACTTTCTGCGACCATATCACCGCCCCCACTCTCTTTAGCAAGTGAGCTCCATCGCCAAAAAAGGGGAAGCCGGCGAGAAGGCGGCGGAGAGGTTTTTAATTCAAAAGGGATTTCAAATCATCGGCCGCCGCCTGCGCGCGGGGCACAAGGAAATTGATTTATTGGCCAAAGATGGCGAACAACTGGTGTTTGTGGAGGTCAAGGCAATCTGGGAACGCTCCTTCGGGCATCCGGAGGAGCGGGTGACGGCGGCCAAAAAGAAAAAATTAATTGAGGCGGCTTACGATTATCTGGAGCGTGCCAAAATGCCGGAGGCCTCCTTCCGCTGGGATTTTGTCGGCATCGATTTTTCCCAAAAGCCGCCGGAATTCATCTACATCACCGATTTTTTGGAAGAATAGAGTCCTTTTCCAGCTCTTTATTGATTTTTTCCCAAATCCCGACCCACTTTTCCGGCTTTTTATTGATTTCCGCAATGAATCGGTTCAACTGTTCTTCTGTAACCCCCGCGCTGTCCAAAATTTGTTCCGTTTCCATCCGGGCTTTCAGCGGCTGATCCGCCAGTCGGGTTTGCAAATTGACCACCTCCACGTACAACCGGACAAAATCCCCTTCCGTCAAGGCGGTCTGCCGGTACGTATCCCGCAGGAAAAAGACCGAGACAATGGCAAGCAGCGCAACAAGCAGGTACAATCTTCGGCGGGACGCATTTTCCGGCACGGGGCAAGCGTAAAGATTTAAAGGGGGGCTGTCAAGAAGAAAGCCCCTTGCCATAGTTCATGGTATATGCGAATTTAAAGCAAGCAAAATGGAACATAAAAACCAATCCATAAATCGTCTCGCTTTCAGCGCCACAGTGCACTGTCTTACCGGCTGTTCCATCGGGGAGGTTTTGGGGATGGTGCTGGGTACGGCGTTCGGTTGGGGTAATTGGGCTACGGTTGTTCTTTCAATCATTCTGGCCTTCATTTTCGGCTACTCGCTGACCCTCCTCCCCCTTTTCCGTGCCAAGCTGCCGCCTTTAACTGCCTTGGGGCTGGCTTTCGCCTCCGATACCCTTTCCATCACCATAATGGAAATCGTAGACAACACCGTGATGTTAGTTATACCGGGGGCGATGGAAGCGGGGCTTGACCAGCCGCTTTTCTGGGGCAGTTTGCTCTTCTCCCTTATTCTGGCCGGACTGGCCGCTTTTCCCGCCAACCGCTGGCTGATTGTCCGCGGGCGGGGACACGCCGTTTTGCACCACCATCACCACGGCGCATCCCCATCGCAAGAGGACGAACCATCCCATCGCGGCCATCACGAGCATAGGCACTAAGCAAAACTTCCCTTGCAAATGACCTCTCAAATGGTATAATTAACGGGCTATGAATCCAACTTTTCCAAGGCGCAAATCCCGGCCGGTTACGGTGGCCGGGAAGGTTATCATTGGCGGCGGGGCGCCGATTGTGGTGCAGTCGATGACCACAACCGACACCCGGGACATTGAAGCCACCGTCGCGCAGATTAAGCGGTTGGAGGAGGTCGGCTGCGAAATCGTGCGGGTGGCGGTTCTGGACGAAAAAGCCGCCTTGGCGGTGCCGGAAATCAAAAAGAGGATAAACCTGCCGCTGGTCTGCGACATTCATTTTGATTACAAGCTGGCCCTTCTGGCCATTCAGGGCGGAGCCGACAAGCTGCGCATCAATCCCGGCAACATCGGCGCGGAATGGAAAACCCGCGAGGTGGTGAAGGCGGCGGCGGAAAGAAACATCCCCATCAGAATCGGCGTCAACACCGGCTCGCTCCCCAAGGATTTGTGGGAAAAACACGGCGGCCCCAAACCGGAAGCGATTGTGGAGGCCGCGCTACGCCACTGCGGGATTCTCGAAGATATGGGATACAATTCAGTGGTCGTTTCGCTCAAATCCTCGGATGTGAACGAGGCGTTGGCGGCCTACCGGCTCTTTGCTGAAAAATCGATTTATCCTTTGCATTTGGGCATCACCGAGGCCGGCTCGGCCTTTGCCGGCTCCATCAAGTCAGCGGTGGGAATTGGAACGCTCTTGGCGGAAGGAATCGGCGACACGATACGGGTTTCGCTGGCGGACGACCCCACCGAGGAGGTCAAAGTGGCCTTCGAAATTTTGAAATCGTTGGGCCTGCGCCAGCGCGGCCCGGTTATCATCGCCTGCCCCACCTGCGGGCGGTGCGAAATCGACATGTTTTCGCTGTTGAAACGGGTGGAGGTCGAAATGGCCAAAATCTCGGCACCCATCCGCGTCTCCGTGATGGGGTGCGTGGTGAACGGCCCCGGCGAGGCGGCCGTGGCGGACGTGGGGGTGGCGGGCGGCAGGGGTATCGGGCTTATTTACCGCGGGGACAAGGTGGTTAAAAAGGTGAAGGAGGAGGAGATTTTCGACGCCTTGATGCAAGAGGTGCATTCCTTTTTGGCGGAAGGGAAGCCCGCCGCCGTCCCGGAGTCGATTCCCGTATAGATCTTCTTCTACAGGACACGTTTTTCTTATTGAACCGTTTGACACTTCTCTTTTGACCCCCTAACTTCCCCGCTTAATGATAGCCATGGCGCTGTCCGGGTTCTTTCTGCTCTGTCTTCTGGCCGGGCTTTTCTACGCCATCATTACCGTTTTTTTGGGTTCGTTTACCGGCGGACATGACACTTCCGCCACGGACGCCGGCGGCACCGGCCACGGCGTTTCCGGGGAAGTGCATTTTTCCCCGATGAGCCCGATGATCATCGCCACGTTCGTAACCACCTTCGGCGCCGGCGGCCTGGCCGCCGCCAAGGGGATGGGAATGACGGTAATCCCGGCCGTGACGGTGGCGACCGCCTCCGGCCTCGGTTTCGGGGCGCTCGCTTTTTTGATTTTTCGCAAAGTGTATTCCGCCACGCAATCCTCCTCCGAAGTGGAAGTTGCCACTCTGGTCGGCACGCAAGCGGAAGTGATTACCCCCATCGGCAAGGATGTCGTGGGGGAAATCGTGTACGTCTCCAAGGGGAGCCGCTTTACCGCCCCGGCCCGCTCGCTGGACAATCTGGAACTGGCCAAGAACACCCCCGTGGAAATCGTGCGGGTTGTCGGCAACACCTTCTACGTAAAACCCTCCCGGCGCTAAAAAATTTTCAGCCGCAAAGTCATCTTTTTTTGATGCTTGGTGGTATAAATGGCATCAATGAAAGGAGGTTTTATGGGTGTTATAAAAACAACCGCCGGAGCGCTGGGGGTAACGCTTTTTGTTTTCGGCTGCGCCACCACCGGCTACGTAAACAAAAAGGTGAAAGTGCTGGAGGAGGCCGACCGGGCCAACGCCGAAAAAATTTCCTCGGTGGAATCGTCCCACGAGGCGCGGCTGGCGGAGGCGATGCGGGTGGCCTCCGAGGCCAAGGACGAGGCCAGCCGGGCCGCCGCGATGCGGGCCGCCTTTGCCGATTACACCGTGATTATGGAAAAGGAAGTGAATTTCCGCTTTGACAGCTTCGCCCTCTCCGACATCACCAAAAACGTGCTGGACGAAATCGGCCCGCGGATGAAGGAAGACAAAAGTCTCATCATGGAAGTGGAGGGGTACTGCGATCCGATCGGCTCGGAAAAGTACAATTTGACCTTGGGGCAGCACCGCGCCCAGGCTGTGCAGTTGTATTTGATGGCCAATTATCAGATCCCCGCCTTCCGGATGTATTCGATAAGTTTTGGGGAAAGCAATTTGAAAACCGCTTCCGAAACGGGCGGGGGGAACGCCGCCAACCGGCGGGTGGTTTTGCGCGTTTTGGGGCCTCCGACCGCTTCCGCCCCGGAACAGACCCAGCAGGTTTACCCGTAATTTTCGCGCAGTAGCTTTTTTGAGCCCCGAAAGTTATTTTTCGGGGCTTTTTTTATTGGTGAACGGATGAAAAAATTCTGGACTTTCGCAATTCTTCTCTGGACGGCCGATTCCCACGCCCTTACGCTGGAAGAATGCATCCAACAGGCGCTTTCCCAAAACCGGCTCTTGCAGGCGGCCAAAAGCCGGGTGAAAGCGCAACGTTCCAAGGCCGGGCAGGCCCGTTCGGCCTTTTACCCGACGCTCGGCCTCTCCGCCACCTACACACGGCTCGGCAATGCGCCGGGCGCCCTCATTCCGGCGATGCCTCCCCTAATTCCTGCCGAGCGGCAAATCACCACCGGCTTTGAGGATAATTATCTGGCCCGGCTTTCGGCAAACGCCCCGCTTTTCACTTGGGGAAAAATTGCCCAGCCGTATCGCATCGAAAAGGAACGGGTTATTGCCGAAAGCTTGAAACTGGCCCAGTCGGAGGAGGAAATCAAGCTGGCAACAACCGAGCTTTTCTGGTCGGCTTTGGCTTTGGAAAAGAATCTGGAGGTCCGCAAAAAATCGGCGGAGAGCTTGGAACGGCATTTGAAAACGGTGGAAAACAAACTGGCCGTGGGGCAGGCGACCAATTTTGAAGAGCTCCGCGCCAAAGTAGAGCTGGCCAACGCCAGAGTGCCCATCAAGGAAGCCGAAGCGCGGTTGAAGACGCTTTATGACCGGCTGCGCAATCTGTTGGGTCTTTCAATTGACGATCCATTGGAACTCGGGGGCGGACTCGAATTTAAATCGGTCGAGATAAACCTTGACGAAGCAACTGCGAGAGCTAAAATCAACCGCCCCGAATTGAAATCGCTGGCGGTTGAAAAACAGGTTTTGCGCCGGGCGCTGGCGCTGGCGGCCGTGGAAAACCGCCCCTCCCTTTCGGTTTTTTCCAACCTCGAATACAAAAACCCCTTCAACGCCCGGCAGGTCTGGAAGCTGGACTGGAACGCCGGCGCGGGAATCATCTTCCCCCTCTTTTCCGGCTTTCATTCCCGCTACAAAGTGGAAGAAATAGAAAATCAGAAAAAGGCCTTGGACTTGACCATCAAGGAAACCGAGGCGCAAATCGAGCAGGAAGTTCGTCAGGCGTATTATGAACTGGGGGTGGCCCTGGAAAATTCTGTCGCCTTGAAGGCCAACATTGCGCTGGCGCAAAAAGCGCTCGAGATTGCCAAGGTGCAGTACGAAGCGGGAGTAATAACCAATCTGGAAGAACTGGATGCCGAGCTTTCGGCCCTCTCCGCCCAGACCGCTTACTTTGCCGCCGTTTCCAACTATCTTATCGCCAAGGCCCGCCTGGAAAAAGCGGCCGGGCAGAAAATTGAATAGGAGCGTATGCGAACGCAAAAAGAGATAATTGCCAAGGGGCATCTGGTCGATTCAGGAATAATGTCAACGATTTTGGACCGCATCGTCACCTCCGGCGGGAATTTTGAAATCCTTTCCTTCCGGATGGGAAAAACCAACGAGGAGGAGAGCACCGCCCGGCTGAAGGTTTTCGCCCCAAATGAGAAAAAACTGGAATTTATTCTCTCCGAACTTTCCGATTTGGGCTGCCGCCCGGCGGAAGAGGCCTCCATTATTCTGAAAAAGGCCCCCAAGGATGGGGCGGCGCCGGAGGGATTTTACTCCACCACCAACCACGAAACCTGGGTGCGGCTGGACGGCAACTGGACTAAAGTGGGCGAGCAACGGATGGATGCCAGCATCGTGGTGAAAGGCAAGAAAGCATTCTGCTGCAAGCTGCGGGATTTGAGAAAAGGAGATTTAGTCGTAATGGGGCACGAAGGAATCCGCATTGTGCCGGAAGCCAAGTCGCGCGACCGATCGGAGTTTTCCTTTATGTCCAACGAGGTCTCCTCCGAACGGAAAGTGGAGCTGGCGGTCAAGAAAATCGCCAAACTGCTGAAGGATAAAAACGAGCGGCTCGTAGTTGTGGCCGGGCCGGTGGTGGTGCATACCGGCGGCGGGCCGGCTTTGTGCAAATTACTGCGGAAGGGATACGTAAAAGCCCTTTTGGCCGGCAACGCGCTGGCGGTTCACGACATTGAAGAGGCGCTTTACGGCACTTCACTGGGGGTGGACACCAAAACCGGCCAGCCGATTGAGCACGGCCACCAGCACCATATGCGGGCCATCAACGCCATTCGTTTGGCGGGGGATATTCCTTCAGCCGTGCGCAAGGGGGTTTTGAAATCGGGGATAATGCATCAATGCGTGAAATCGAAAATCCCGTTTGTTTTGGCCGGTTCGCTGCGGGACGACGGCCCCCTGCCGGAGGTGATTACCGACTTTATCGAAGCGCAAGCGGCCTATGGGAAATATTTGAAGAACGCCACCGTGGTTTTGATGCTCTCCTCGATGCTCCATTCCATCGCCACAGGCAACATGCTCCCTTCCTGGGTCAAGACCATCTGCGTGGACATCAACCCGGCGGTGGTCACCAAGCTCTCCGACCGCGGCTCCTCCCAGGCCTGGGGGGTGGTGACGGACGTGGGGCTGTTTTTGCATTTATTGGCGAATGAATTGTAAATCGATTTTGCAAGGGCGGGGAAATAAAACAGGGAGCAGGGATTGGGGATTAGGGATTAGTGAAAATCCAAAAACCCCGCACCACGTCCCTCTACTATAGGCCCACCACCCATTATTCACTCCGAAGTTGTTGTGATTTTGCGAAGCCGTTGGCCGAGAGCAGGTTGGAGGCGAAAAAGATGGGAATTTTGATAAAACCTGCGATCTTAAGAAGAAAAAAATTTTCTAAAAATTTTTGGTAATTATATATTTAACTCACCCCGCAATATCATCCCGTCTGCGCTCGTGTTCTTCGGCAGTCAAACGCCAGCCGCCCCTATTATCGGCCTGGGGAACCCGCTCAGCTCTTTTTTGCGATTCGAGTTCAAGCAAGTAGCCCGTTACGATTGCGTCATTTAAGGGCGGGCCTATGCGCCAAACGCCTAATCGCCTGCTAATTTCGGCGGCTCCGAGTCCGTGTCCTTCCTCATAATGTTCTTCCAGCACATCCAAAATGGCCTCGTGCATATGGAACGTGCCGATGCGGGCAAGTTGTCTTGGTCTAAGCATTTTTCGCTCCTTGTATGACGTTAAAGTCCCGTAACCTTTCTTGCGCTATTTTCAAAAATTCCTTGTTGATTTCAATACCGATACAGCTTCTCGGTTCCGGTTCCGCCTGAATTGCGGCAAGAGCAGTTGAACCGCTTCCGAGGAAGGGGTCGCATACAACTTGGCCGCCGATTGTAAAAAGTTCAATCAAATGTTTTAGAAGATGAACCGGCTTTACGGTTAAATGCAAATTATATTTTTCCCGGATGGGCTTATCGACAGTCATCAAAGTGGAGGGACTTTTTGTTCCGTTCAAAGTGCGGGTCGCATCTATAAGGCCAGCTTTCCACTTTTTCCAATTTTCAACGAAAGTTCCCTCTTTCGGTTTTTGTGCCAACATCATTGTTTCAAACTGCGGTCTTAATTGAGGCGTTTTTCTTCCCTGCATTTGCCGAATAAGGTCTTTTTTCTCAAGATTGGAAATGTTCATTTTCCTGACAAAATGGTCTTGAGAAAACGCCTTAAATTGTGCCTTGTTTCGATAGTGCCACGCCAGCAAATCCCGAATTTCAAAACCGGAATTTTCCGCTCCGATAATCATTCTATGGGAAAGACGGGGCTGGCTAAACGAAATAAAAAATGCACCGGGAACAAGGATGCGTAAAACTTCTTTCGATACTGACTCGAAAAATTTTTGCAGTTCCACTCCTTGTTGAGGGTCAAACTTCATTCCAACGGGCAAACCACCTACAATTCCCGCCCGCTTTTTCCTTTTGTTGATTTTCTCCGTATCCCATTCATCACTTAAACAATCGAGGAAATAAGGCGGGTCGGTCAAAACCAAGTGAATGGAGTTGTTGGGAATGTCCTTCATTTTGACCAGGCAATCGCCGTGAATAAGTTCGACAAACGGTTCCGGTTTTGCCGATTTCGGGCGAACTAATTGACCAAGTAAATCATTGAAAGAATTTTTCACGAAGTCAACCCCTCATAGGTGAGGCGCAAACCCTCCGAACCGGCCAAAAAATTGTCAACCCGGATTGGGTCTTTTGTTTTCCGGCTATTAAACTTGGAAACAAATTCGTCAAGGTAGCGTTGCAGGTGCTTATCGCTGACGTGGTGATAGATGCCCAAAATGCCACGTTTCAGCAAAGACCAAGCCCCCTCAATGTTGTTGGTATGGAGTTGGCCGATTACATACTCCCGCCGGGAATGATTTACCCGTTGTTGGTCAAGGCCGAGCGGTTCAAATTGATAGCCGGTATATTCATCGGTGATGACCCTCGCTTTGGGAGCGACATTTTCCCGCACAATGACATTAACCGTTACTCCCTGTAGGTTTTTCACTTTGAAGGTTTTGATATTGCCGCCTCTTTGCATCATTCCGAAAACGGGAGTTTTGCCTTTTATACTCCGGCCTTGCGTTCCGGTGAGGCGTTTGTCCTTATGCTTGTTTCGCTCCTTTCCGCCGATGTAAGTATCATCAATTTCTACCAACCCTGTCAAGTGCGAAGTGCCGCCATTTATCTTGCTGGAAATTTCTCGAATGCGATGCAACATAAACCAAGCGGTTTTTTGCGTAACCCGAATATCTTTGGCAAGCTGGCAACTCGAAATTCCCTTTTTATGAGAGCTAATTAGCCAAATGGCCATAAACCATTTTCGCAAGGAAATACGGCTTTCCTCGAAAATCGTTCCGATGCGAACGCTAAACTGCTTTTTGCAATCGCCACACTTGTAAAGGTTCCGGGTTTTAATTTCGCCGATTTTCCGACTGGCTTGGCAATTCGGACAAACTACCCCTTCTGGCCAGCGTAGTTTTTCAAGATGCCGGATACAGCTTTGTTCGGTCGGAAACGCCTCGGTTAATTCCAACAAACTATTGTATGTCATCAATCCTCCTTATTTACTCTACGCACCCAATATAATACATAAAAACGGGTGTGTCAAGTATATAATTACCAAATTTTTTAAGTTGTTGGGAATCAAAGATAAGAGCGGGCGGGGTGACCCCGCCTCTACAAAAAATCTTTTTCGCTCTTTTTATTTACGAGCAGGGAAAAGGTTGATTCAAATAAACCGCAAAAAGTTCGAGGACTACATCGACAGGGGTTAAACTGCCGCTGCAATTCACATCAGCGAAACAGTCGCTACAACTCCCTTCATTTAAGAAAGTGCAGTTCAATATCAATACAACGTCAAAAACCGTTATGATTCCATCACCATTTAAATCTCCTTTGACGGCGGCACAATTCAGAGGAATTGACAAATTTCTCAATATTGAGACGGTGTTGTCCCCATAATTGGCCGTGGCCAAATCCTTATCCCCATCCCCGTCAAAATCCGCGACAACCACAGAGGAAGGAAAACCTCCTGTACCGTAGTTCACCTTGGGGGCAAAAGTGTCATCTCCATTGTTCTTTAAGAACGAAACGGCATTGCCATAAGCATTGGCCAACACTAAATCCGGCTTTCCATCTCCATCCAAATCTGCGGAAAAAACAGAGTGAGGATAAACTCCCGTACTGTAGTCCACTTTGGCGGCAAAAGTGCCGTCCCCATTGTTCTTCAAGACCGAAACAGTGTTGCTGCTGTCATTCGCCACGGCCAAATCCGGTATCCCATCTTCGTTCAAATCAGCGGCAAAAACCGAGAGGGGAAAGCTCCCCGTACCATAGTCCACCTTGGGGGCGAAGGTTCCGTCCCCGTTGTTTTTCAAGACCGAAACGGTGTTGCTTTGACCATTGGCCACCGCTAAATCCGGCTTCCCATCCCCATCCAAATCGGCGGCAAAAACTGAGCGAGGGTAGATTCCGGTCGCGTAGTCCACTTTGGCAGCAAATGTTCCGTCCCCATTATTTTTTAAAATCGAAACGGCGTTGCTACCGTCATTAGCCACAGCCAAATCCGGATCGCCATCCCCGTCCAAATCGCCCGCAAATACAGAACAAGGATGACGTCCCGCGCCATAGTCAACTCTGGTAGCAAAAGTCCCGTCTCCATTGTTCTTAAAGACCGAAACGGAGTAGCCATAATAATTGGCCACCGCCAGATCCGGTTTTCCATTCCCGTCGAAATCGGCGGCAAATACTGAGTAAGGACTGCTTCCAGTTGCGTAGTCCATCTTGGCGGCAAGAGTGCCATCTCCATTGTTTTTCAAGACCGATACGGTGTGGCTATCAACATTAGCTGTAACCACATCCGGCTTCCCATCTCCATCAAAATCGGCGGCAAAAACAGAGTAGGGACGGTATCCGGCGGCGTAGTCAACCTTAGTGATAGCCGGAAAGGTTCCATCTCCCTTGTTTATCAGAAGCGAAACAGCGTGGGCAAGAACACTACCTATGGCTAAATCCGGTTTCCCATCCCCGTCCAAATCAGCGGCATACACAGACCAGGGGCGAGAACCAGTTGGATAGTCAATTTTAGCGGCAAAAGTTCCATCTCCGTTGTTCTTCAAAACCGAAACGCTATTGTGATAGTCATTGACCGCTGCCAAATCGGGCTTTCCATCCCCATCCAAATCAGCGACAAAAACAGCGTAAGGATTGCCCTCTGTAGCGTAGTCAATCTTGGCCGCAAAGGTTCCGTCCCCGTTGTTCTTCAAGATTGAGACGGTTTTGGCTATAAAATTTGCCACGGCTAAATCTGACTTCCCATCGCCATCCACATCGGCGGCAAAAACGGAGTGAGGATAGGCTCCTGTTTCGTAGTCCACCTTGGCGGCAAAAGTCCCATCCCCGTTGTTCTTTAAAATCGAAATGCTGGAGTCGTAACTATTGGCTACGGCCAGATCCGGCTTTCCATCCCCATCCAAATCGGCGGCAAAAACGGAGCGAGGATAGGCTCCTGTTTCGTAATCCACCTTGGCGGCAAAAGTCCCATCCCCGTTGTTCTTCAACACCGAAACCGTGGTATCAGAAAAATTCGCCACCGCCAGATCCGATTTTCCATCCCCGTCAAAATCCGCGGCAAAAACTGAGTAAGGACGACTTCCTGTTACGTATTCAATGTGGGTGGCAAAAGTGCCATCACCGTTGTTCTTCAAGACCGAAACGGTGGGGCCAAAGAGATTGGCCACTGCCAGATCCGGCTTTCCATCGCCGTCCAAATCAGCGGCAAAAACAGAATAAGGATAGTTGCCAGCAGTGTAGTCAACCCTGGCGGCAAAAGCTCCATCCCCGCCGTTTTTCAAAACCGAAACGGTGTTGTTTGGACCGTTGACAGCAATCAAATCAAGTTTTCCATCCCCGTCCAAATCCGCAGCAATCACCGAATTCGGCAGCCACCCAACGTCATGGCTTAGCCACGTATCAAAAAGCGGCTGAAAGGCAAAAAGAAGGGTGGGGATTAGAAGGATGAAGAGCGCCGAAAACCAAAGCTTTTTAGCCATACCGCCTCCTGGCTTTAAAAGAAAGCTAATACGCTAAAATGGGGATAGCAAGTCCTTTTTGGAGCAATAGATTTGGCAGGTAGGCTGGTCGGATTAGGAGCGTTTCAGCCGTTTAACCGCCACGCGGTAATCCCGCTCGCCGAAGATGCCCTTGCCGGCGACCAAGACCTCGGCACCGGAGCGGCTGATGGCGGCGGAATTTTGCTTGGAGATGCCGCCATCCACTTCTATCAAAAATTTGGCGCCAAGACGTTTTTTCATTGCGGCAGCTTCCTTGATTTTGGCCGAGACCTCCGGGATGAACTTTTGCCCGGCAAACCCGGGAACGACCGACATTATCAAAAGCAAATCGAAATGGCCGAGCAGCGAGTCGACCACGTCCAAGGGGGTGGAGGGATTGATGGCCAGCCCGGCCTTGGCCCCCAAACGGCGGATTTCATCCAATAGCGTGGGGGAGGGACCGATGACTTCGTAGTGGATGGAGATGATATCCGCGCCGGATTTGCGGTACGCTTCCAGATATTTTTCCGGGTTGGAAATCATCAAATGCACGTCCAAGGTTTTCTTCCAGAGCTTGTTCAAGGCGGCCGTAATCATAGGGCCGAAGGTGAGATTGGGAACGAAATGCCCGTCCATCACGTCCACATGCAGCCAGTCCGCCCCGGCGGCCGTGACGCGGGAAATTTCTTTTTCCAGTTGATGAAAACCGGCGGCGATAATCGAAGCGGAGATGAGCGGTGACTTGGCGGCCATTCTCACTCCGAGCGGGCCACCCAAAGCTTGACTTTTTCGCCGCGGCGCACGGCCAGCCCGCCGGGCGGCTCCTGCTTCAAAACCGTTCCGGGGAGCACCAGCTCGTTGTCTTCGTAGTCCAAGTCCTTCAATTCCAAGCCGGAGGCGGCAATCCGCTTTTTGGCCTCTTCCAAGCTGCGCCCCACCAAGTTCGGCACCCAGGTGGAATCCGGCTCCACCCCGCCGGCGGCGATGGTCAAAGTGACCCGGCTCTGCGGGGCAACCCCGGCCCCGGGAGAGGGAAAACTGGCCAGAACCATCCCCTTTTCCACGCCGGAGGTATCCACCTCCACGATTTCGCCGACGTAGAGGCCGTAATCCAAAAGCAGAAGCTCTGCCTGCCGCCGCCCCATGCCGACCACGTTGGGAACGACCAGACGCTGGTTCCCCTTGGAGACGGAGACCTTTATCAAGCGCCCCTCCCGCACCCGCATCCCCGGCGGCGGAAGCTGGGAGATGATGATGCCGGCCGGATAGGCCGAAGAGAATTCCTCGCCGACCACGGCGATCCCCAAATCGACCGACTGCAGAACGGCGCCGGCCGAATCGACCGAAAAACCGACCACGGAGGGGACCAGCCGGTCGTCGTCGTGGCGCACGGCCGCGGGCATGAAGATTTTGTCGAAGAGGACAATGGAAATCATGAAGGCCATGCCGAGGGCCACGAGCAGAAAGAAGAATTTGCGCGCCCGGCCGGCGGCCTGCGGGTGGATCGTTACGGTGGGTCTATCCACGGGTTGGAAAATACATCAGCGGTTTTTGGGAAGCAAAGGAATATCGCAGCGCCAAAGCAGCAAAGAGGAGCAGCTTGAACCGTCCCCGCTCTGCTTGCCAACAACCCGATTCAAATCACCTGCGCTTCGCGCAGTTTTTGGAAAAGCTTTTCGGCGATTTCCTCCGGCGTGCCGGAGAGCATCTCCCCTTTGGGACGGGGCGACGGCGGGGAAAACTGTTCCACTTTGTAGCCGAAATTGGCGGGGTTCAGAGCCGAAGCGTCCAGCCCCAAATCGGCGGCGCTCCAGGTGGTGATTTTGGCCGATTTGGCCCGCATTTTTCCCTTGAGCGAGGGGAGCCGCGGCTCGTTTATTTCTTTCACCACCCCCACCACCGCGGGCAGGGGCGTTTCGATCACTTCGTAGCCGTCATCCGCCATCCGGAAAACTTTCGCTTTTCCCGGTTCCAACTGCTCGAATTTTTTCACGAAAATCACCTGCGGCAGTTCAAGGTAAGCGGCCAGGGCGGCGGGAACGGCGGAACTGTCGTCATCCACGGCCTGCTTGCCGCAGAGCACCAAATCAAAGGCGCCTATTTTTTTGATGCCGGCCGAAAGAATGAGAGCCGTATGCAAGGGATCGGCGGTGGCAAACAACGGGTCGGAGAGCAGATACGCCTCGTCGGCGCCGAGAGCCAAAGCTTCGCGCAAAGCCCCCTCCGCGGCAGGGCCGCCGGAAGTGACTACGGAGAGTTTGCCGGAAGTTTTTTCCTTGATGCGAATTCCCTCTTCAACGGCGTAGACATCGAACGGGTTGACCATCCCCGCTCCGGGAGGGGGAACGACGCCGCTTCCGTCGGGGGAAACTTTTATGCCCGCGATTTCCGGCACCTGTTTTACGCAAACAATGGTATGCAAATTTCCTCCTAACTTTCCACCGGTTTTGGAAGCTGGTTTTCTTTTTGGCGCAGGGCCAAAAGCGCAAGCCGGGCCGCTTTTTGCTCCGCCTCTTTTTTGGAGGGACCCGCCCCCACGGCGAGCTTGGTTCCCAAAATCATCACCGCCATGGTGAAGTTTTTGCTGTGATCCGGCCCCTCCTCCGTTTCCAGAACGTAGCGCGGCGCCCCCATGCCGCGACCCTGCAAATATTCCAGCAATTCCCCTTTGTAATTGTAGTGGGCCCGGTCCGAAACCAACTCCCCCATCCGCGAAAGCACCTGCGTTTCGATCATCTCCGCGGCGGCCTCCAGCCCGCCGTCCAGGTAAACGGCTCCCAGAAGCGCTTCGTAGGCGTCGGCGATGATGGAATGGCGGTGGCGCCCCCCCATCCGTTCCTCCTCCGGGGAGAGTTTTAAGAATTTTCCCAGCCCGATTTCCCGGGCCACGCGGGAGAGGGTGACCTTGTTGACCAGGGCGGCCTTCAGTTTGGAAAGCTCCCCTTCGTCTTTTTCCGGAAAATGCTCAAAAAGAAACCGGCTGGTGATCAGGCCCAAGACGGCGTCCCCCAAAAACTCCAGCCGCTCGTTGGCCGAAAAGTAGGCGGTCTTTTTTCCGGAAAGCCGGGCCGCCGAGCGGTGGGTCAACGCTTGCTCCAAAAGCTCCCGGTCGTGAAAACGGTAGTCCAAGAGCTCCGCGAGCTCCCGCTCCTCATACGGATGGGCGCCGAAAAGCCCCTGAAGCAGTTTGCGAAGCTGGGAGACCGCCCGGCGGGGCACATTACCTCCCGTTAAAGCGGCCGGCTAAGATGGAAACGTTGTGCCCGCCAAAGCCGAAGGAGTTGGATAGAACATGATTCACCTTTTTTTCGCGGGCCTGTTTCGGAATGTAGTCCAAGTCGCAGGCCGGGTCCGGCTCGTCCAAATTAATAGTGGGATGCATAACGCCGGAATCTATGGTGAGTATGGAAGCGATCAGTTCGGTCGCCCCCGCCGCCCCCAGAAGGTGGCCGGTCATTGATTTGGTGGAGGAAATCGGAACTTTGTAGGCGTATTCTCCAAAAACCGTCTTGACCGCCTCCGTTTCGGCCACATCCCCCAAATCGGTGGAGGTGCCATGGGCGTTGATGTAATCAATCTGCTCGGGGTTTAATCGGGCGGAACGCAATGCCTCGCGCATCGCACGGGCCGCTCCTTCCCCTTTGGGGGCCGGGGAGGTCATATGGTAGGCGTCGCCGGTCATACCAAAACCCAAAAGCTCGGCGTAAATCTTGGCGCCCCTTTTTTTGGCATGCTCCAGCTCTTCCAGAACGAGAATCCCTCCTCCTTCCCCCATCACGAATCCGTCCCGGTCCTTGTCGAAAGGGCGGGAGGCCCGCTCCGGCTCGTCGTTCCGGGTGGAGAGCGCCCGGGCGGAGCAGAATCCGGCTAGGGAGGTGGGGGTGATGGTCGCTTCGCAACCGCCGGTGACCATCGCCTCCGCTTCCCCGCGCTGGATGATGTGAAAAGCATCGCCGATGGCATGCGCCGAGGAGGCGCAGGCCGATACCGTGGCGTAGTTGGGGCCCTTCAACCCGTAGCGCATGGAAACCAACCCGGGGCCCATATCGATAATCATCATCGGGATAAAGAAGGGGGAAACCCGGCCCGGCCCGCCGGAAAGCAGGGCCTGATGCTGCCGTTCGAAGGTGTCGATGCCGCCGATGCCGGAACCCAGCACGACTCCAACCCGTTCCGGATTTATTTTTGTGGAATCGAGACCGGCTTCCGCCAAGGCCTGGCTGGTGGCCGCCAGGGCATACTGCTCAAAAAGGTCCGCCCGCCGGGCCTCCTTTTTGTCCAGCACCTTGGAGGGATCGAACCCCTTTACCTCCCCGGCAATCTGGCAGTCGTAGGCGGAAACGTCGAAGCGGCTGATTCTCCCCACGCCGGAGCGACCGGCGGTGAGATTATCCCAGAACTCTTTTATGGTGTGACCGACGGGAGTCAAAACCCCCAGACCGGTCACCACTACGCGCTTCATTCCGCTTCTTCTTTTTCCATGTTCCTCTCGATGTACTCAATCGCCTCCCCGACGGTGGTGATTTTCTCGGCGTCCTCGTCCGGGATTTCCAGATCGAATTCCTCTTCCAAGGCCATCACCAGTTCGACGGTGTCCAGCGAGTCGGCCCCCAGATCATCCACGAAGGATGCTTCCTGGGTCACCTGCTCGGGGTCGACCCCCAGCTGCTCGACGATGATTTCACGCACTTTTTGCTCGATTTGCGATGCCATGTATTCTCCTCCTTTTGTTCTCTCCCCATCTCCGGGGCAAGTTGTTACATTAACAGTCCGCCGTCTATTTGCAAAACCTGGCCGGTGATGTATCCGGCCTCCTCCGAAACCAAAAAACCGACCGCCGCGGCCACCTCCTCCGCCGTGCCGGCCCGCCCCAGGGGAATCGCCGCCAGAAACGCCTCTTTGGCCCGTTCCGGCAGCTTTTCGGTCATTTCGGTCTGGATGTAGCCGGGGGCTACGGCGTTGACGGTTATGTTCCGCCCCGCCAGCTCCTTGGCACAGGCCTTGGTGAATCCGACCACACCCGCCTTGGAGGCGGCGTAGTTGGCCTGTCCGGCGTTCCCCATCAAGCCGACCACCGAGCTGATGTTGACAATCCGTCCCCAGCGCTTTTGGGCCATCACCCGGGAGGCCGCCTTGGTGACCAGAAAAACCCCTTTTAAATTCACCGCCATAACCTTGTCCCAGTCCGTTTCGTTCATCCGGAACAAAAGCCCGTCTTTGGTGATACCCGCATTGTTGACCAAAATATCCAGCGAGCCGAACGCCTCCACCGTTTTGGCTACCGTTTCCTCGACCGAGCCGGCGGAGGAAACGTCGCCGGCCAAAGCGAGAGCCGTAAATCCGGCCGATTTGAACTCTTCCGCCGTGGTCCCTGCGGCATCTGCCAGTAAATCGGAGATGACCACCGAAGCGCCGCGCGCCGCCAATCTGCGGGCAATGGACCGGCCGATGCCCCGGGCCGCCCCGGTGACCAACGCCGCACGGCCGGTCAAATCTTTGTGAATCGTTTCATCCAAAACGCCGGTCTCCGTTTGCATCGAAATCAAACCGCCGCCGGGCGGGCCGCAAAGTCCGCCGGTGTTTCGAAATTTCGGGTCTGTGCGCCCTTCAAGGTTCTTTTGACCAATCCGGCCAATACCTTCCCCGGCCCCGCTTCCACGAACTCCTCCACCCCCAGGCTTGCAAGCCGGATGAGCGTTTCCTCCCAGCGCACGGGGGATGTGATTTGCTCCTTCAACAGCCGGCGAAACTCCTCCGGCCGGGTCTCCTCCCGCGCGGTGACATTGGCCACCACCGGGATTTGAGCGGGGGAAAAAGTAATCGAATCCAGAAATTCCGCAAGTTTCTTTTTTGCCGGTTCCATCAGGGGGGAATGGAAGGCCCCCCCCACGGGCAAAAGCATCCCCTTTTTGCCGCCCGCCTTCGCCGTTTCAACCGCCTTTTCCACAGCCGCGCGCTCTCCCGAAACGGCCACCTGCCCGGGGGAATTGAAATTGGCCGGCACGACCACGCCTGCCGAAGAGGCTTCTCGGCAAATTTCTTCCGCCTCCGCGGGCGTAACGCCTATCAGGGCCGCCATTGTCCCCGGGTTTTGGTCGCAGGCCTCCTGCATGAATCGCGCCCGGGCGGCCACGGCCAAAAGCGCCTCTTCAAATTTCAAAACCCCGGCGGCCGCCAGGGCCGTGTATTCGCCGAGCGAGTGCCCGGCCGTGAAGTCAAACTTTTCGTTCTGCTTTTGCAAAATCCTCCAAGCCGCGATGGAGGTGACGAAAACCGCCGGCTGGGTGTACGCCGTCTGTACCAGTTTCTCCTCCGGCCCGTCAAAGCAGATGCCCGACAGCGAATACTTCAACACCCCGTCCGCCCGGTCGAAAACCTCGCGTGCCTCGGAGAACGTGTGGTACAGCTCTTTTCCCATCCCCACTTTTTGCGACCCTTGTCCGGGAAAGAGCAGGGCGCGCTTCATAACCGCACCAAAACGGAGCCCCAGGTGAACCCGGCGCCGAAGGCGACCATGAGCACCAAGTCCCCCTTCTTAACCCTGCCGTTTTGGCGCGCCTCCCAGAGCGCCAGCGGGACGGAGGCGGACGAGGTGTTTCCGTAGCGGTCAATGTTTACGTACACTTTTTCCATCGGCAGCCCCACCCGCTTGGCGGTCGCCTCGATGATGCGGATGTTGGCCTGGTGGGGGATTAATAATGAGAGTTCGTCGGAAGAACAGCCCGCTTTTTCCAAAGCGATGGCGGCTGCCTCCCCCATTTCCCGCACGGCCGACTTGAAGACCTCGTTGCCCGCCATTTTGATGTAGTGCCCCCGCTTCTCATAGTTTTCCGGCGTCAAGGGCTCCACCGTCCCCCCGATTGGGACGTACAACAAATCGGCCAGACCGCCGTCAGCGGCCAGGAAGGTGGATAAGATGCCGCGCCGTTCGTCCGGGGGGGCCGCCTGTACGACTACTGCTCCCGCGGCATCGCCAAACAAAACACAGGTGTTCCGGTCTTTATAGTTGGTGAGTTTGGAAAGCACCTCCACGCCGATGACCAGAACGTTTTTGTACATGCCGGATTGAACGAAGGCGTTGGCGGTGGCCAGGCCGTAAATAAATCCGGTGCAGCCCGCCACCACGTCCATCGCCGCCGCTTTCGCGGCCCCCAGCTTTTGCTGCAAAATGCAGGCGGAGGAGGGAACGAGGTAGTCCGGCGTAACCGTCCCCAAAAGAATCAAATCCACTTCTTCGGGGGAAAGCCCCGCTTCCTGCAAGGCCTTCCGGGAGGCCTCCAGGGCCAAATCCGTTCCAACCGTCCCGTTTTCCACCACGTGCCGCTCCCGGATGCCGGTGCGGGTGACAATCCACTCATCCGAGGTCTCGACCATCTTTTCGAAATCGTAGTTGGTCAAAACCCGCTCCGGCGTGGCGGCCCCCACGCCGACAAGAACGGCCTTCTTCAATCGGTTTCCTTCCATCCAGCCAGCTTCTCCTGAATATGCTCGTTGACCCGCGCCCGGAACATTCCGGCGGCCGCCTTGATGCCGTTTTTGATGGCCCGCGCCGACGAGCCGCCGTGGCAGATAATCGTGACGCCATTCACCCCCAGAAGCGGGGCGCCGCCGTACTCGGCGTAGTCCAGGCTTTTCTTCAAGCGGCGCAGAAACGGGGCCAAGAGAAAAACGGCAAAGCGGGAAAAGATGTTGGTGGAGATTTGGTGGCGGAATTTTTTGCCCAAAAATCCGTAGAGCCCCTCGGCAAACTTCAAAATCACGTTGCCGGTAAACCCGTCCGTGACGATCACCTGGCAGCCCCCTTCCATCACGTCCCGCCCCTCCACGTTGCCTTGAAAGTTCAGCCCGCTTTCGGCCAGAAGCCGGTGGCTGGCCAAGACCAGCTCGTTCCCCTTGGTCGGCTCCTCCCCGATGGACAGAAGCCCCACTTTGGGTTCGGTATGGTTGAAAACGTAGCTGTAATAAATGGACCCCATCAAGGCGAACTGCTCGAGGTGGAGGGGTTTGCATTCGGCGTTCGCCCCGACATCCAGAAGCATGGCCGGCGCTTTTACGGTGGGAAAAACAATGGCAATGGCCGGACGGGAAACCCCCTCCAGCCGCCCGAGTGTTAAAAGGGCGGAAGCCATGACCGCGCCCGTGTTGCCGCCCGAAAGCCAGGCATCCGCCCGGCCTTCTTTGACCAGACGGGCGGCGACGGCAATCGAGGAATCCTTCTTCTTGACCGCCTCGCTGGGGGGTTCCCCCATTTCCACTTTCTCGGAAGCGGCGACAATTTCCAGCTCCCCGTTGTGCGCCCGGTGCCGGGCCAGTTCGGCCTCGATTTTTTTTGGGTCCCCGACCAAAAGAAGCCGGTACTCCTTCCCGGCATCTTCGGCCAAAAGCTCCAAGGCGCCGGCCACCACGGGCCGGGGGCCGAAATCCGATCCCATGGCATCGACGGCCACCCGGATCGGAGCTTTCGTTTCGTTCAAACCTTAAACTTCCTCGGGCTCGGTAACCGGCTTTCCGGCGTAGTACCCGCAGTGGGGGCAGACGTGGTGGGCCCGGTGCTTTTGATGGCACTGGCGGCATTCCACCAAGGCCGGCGCGGAAAGTTTCCAGTGGGTGCGGCGTTTTTTGCCGCGGGTTTTGGAATGTCTTCGTTTCGGTAACGGCACAAATACCTCGCTTTTCTTATACGTTTAACAAGTAAACCGGCCCGCCGGGCTTACTGCATAAGCCGGCGCAAACCGTCCCAACGGGGATCGGCCGCCTCGCGCCGGCAGTCGCATTCCCGGTTGTTCAAATTCTGCCCGCATACCGGACAAAGCCCCCGGCAGTCGGAACGGCAGAGGGGCTTGGCCGGGAGGTTGAAAATGATGGTTTCCCGAACGCGGCCGGTAAAATCCAACTCCTGGGTTTCCGGCAGGATTTCAAACTCCCCGTCCGGCAGCTCATCCTCGGGGGTTAACGCCTCCACCCGGCGCACAAACCAGCCCAAAGGCAAAAGCAGGGGCAGCCGGAAGGGCTCCAGGCAGCGGCTGCACTCCAGCACCGCCGGGGCAAACAGTTCGCCGGACATCTGGTAATCCCTGCCGGATGCCTGCGCGGTGAGGCGCAGACGGCCCGACTCGTAGAACCCGACTAAAAAATTTTTCAAATCCAGTTCGCCGAATTCGAACTTCCAATCCTGCTCGGATATTTCCTTGCGTCCGGGAAAAAGCTCGATTTTCATAGGAACAGTAAGCTATTCTGGCGGCCTGAAAATGTCAAGCAATAATAGGGAAAAGGAATACCGAGTTAAACCAAAATCAGGGAGTCGAACAGGGAGTAGAGCTGAACACCGTGCTCAAAAGACAAACCGCATCGGACGGCAGGTAGGCCAAATCACCGTTCAAATCGGCGGCCGCCAGGGGCATCGGCGGGAGCGAACCGGAAAACAGGAAGAGAAGTTCAAGCACGATGTCCGCCGGGGTCAAAACCCCGTCCCCGTTCAAGTCCCCCCGGAGCAACAGGGAAACGTCGTCTACGAACCAGCCGTCCGCAGTGCCGGAAAGGTCGCTTTTCAACCGGAAACGCACCCGGAAATCGGGGGATTGGTAGTACGCTCCCAAGGTGACGATTCGTTCCGTCCAGGTTGAAAGCGTGCCGGTGGTTTTTACCGTTCCGGCCAGCGTGGACCAGTTGACCCCGCCATCCGTGGAGATTTGCACCATGATGGAATCCCCCGGCACCAAGGCATACCGCTCTAAATAGCGCAGAAAGTAGTTGGTGGTGGTATCCAAACGTATCCCCCGGTTCATTTCCCAGCGCTCGTCCACGCTGTTGCGGTAATTTCCCCGCGGGGAGTCGGCAAAAGAAAAATAACCGGAATTGGCCTGGCGCCCGGAAGGCCCCCAGCTTTGATTCGTGCCCGAGGCCCGCCAGTCATAACTCCCCGAATCCGCATGATCTTTGAACCAGGGACGAAGAATCAAATGACGGAGCCAGATGGGGGCAAACACCGGGTCTTTCACCACGCCGCCGTTGGCGGATGCATAATAAACGATTTCCAAATCGGAGGAAGCAATAGGTATGGAAGCCGAAAGGGTGTCGCCGGCGGCCGGCGTCAAAGCCACGGAAGAAAAACCCGACGCGGAAATTTCCTTAAAGAACAATTGCGGCGAATTTACCGGGAAACCGCGGGGATTGTGCACCACCACCTTCACGGGATGGGATGAGACTCCGATGGGAACATTGGCAATGGTTCCCTCATTAACGATTTCCAGCGTGACCGTGCTGTCCGGACGGAAGAGGGCCGCTTTGTAGACGTCCGGCACCCCCCATCCTTTCTGCATGTTGGGGGAAGCGGCATTGTTGGCAGTAAGCATCAACGCCTCCCGAATCTGCCGCGGCGCCCAGTCCGGGTGCACGGACATCAAAACGGCGGTGGCGGATGCAATTAAAGGGGTGGAAAAGGAGGTCCCGTTGGAGCGCCTGTAGCCCGCCAGATTTGCTGGGTCCGCCAAGTACGTCCGTGACCCCTGTGCTACCAGTTCCGGTTTAATCCGACTGTCGGCAATCGGTCCTTGGGAAGAAAAGGAACTTAATACGCCAAAACTGTCCACCGAACCGCAGGCCAGAACGTCGAAGGCATCCGCCGGGGCCCAAATCGAACTGTCGGGAGGGCCGTTGTTGCCGGCGGCGTTGCAGACCAAAATTCCCATGTCGGCGGCCATGGAAGCGGCGGTCGAAACGATGGTAGACATTCCATCCAAGTCAGCAAAGGAATAATCACACATACAACTATCGTCAAAGTCGAGGTAAGCCAAAGAACTGGAAACCACATCAGCGCCGATGCTGTCGGCCCATTCCAAGGCCGCCACCCAGTTATCTTCCTCCCACTGGTTTTCGGCAGGTATATACTCCGTTTTTGCCAATATGAAATGGGCCTTGTAAGCCCCTCCCAGAAAGCTACCGGGGGCCGTTCCCCCCACGACCGACCAAGTGGACGTTCCGTGAAACCCCTGACCAATCGCGAGTTCTCCGGCATCCGGAGCCGTATCGAAATCCTTTTGAATAAAGTCATATTCAGCCAAAACTTGACCATTCGCGTAAAGAGTACTGAAGGTGGAATGATTTTTCCTATAGCCGTCATCCAGCATTGCCACTAAAACACTATCTCCCCGGCGACCCAGAGTGTGCACGAGCGGGATGTTGAGGGAGTCCAACTGTGTAATTGCCGGGCCGTAGGAATCGGCGTAGGCGGTTTCCGTTACTTGTTGGGGGGGAAGTTCGACCGCAGATTCCAGCGGCTCCGGAAGCGGCTTTCGCTTAAACTTGGCTACCGGCCGCAAACCGGCCACAAAAGGCAACCGTTCAATGGCTTGTAGTTTTTGGGGTGAAATCCAAACCGAAACGGCGTTCAGCCAGCGGCTGGTCTGCCAGACCCGGGCCCCAAGATCTTCGAGCCGTCGGACATAGTCGGCGGAAACCGGCCTTTCCGCTTCCGTGGAAATGGCCGAATTTCCCTTGCGGGCGATGCGCAAAGCGGCCCGCTGGGCAACGGCCTCAAAACCGAAGGAGCCTTTATCCCGGAAAAAAACCCACGCTTTTATGCTGTCGCGGCCGGATTGAGCCAATTGAGCGGCCGGTAGAAACTTGGGACGCGGCGCGGCAAAAGAGGATATACTCCCAAGGGCCAGAAAAAAGGCAAGAAATCCGGTCAAACCCCGCATGACAATGGCATTATACCACCGCGCCGAGAAAAAATCAATCAAAAGGTGGAAGGACCCGGGCCGGGATTCCTTTTGAAAGATTCTAAAAAAGAAGTGTTCAGTTTTCCAACGAGGGGAGAGTTTTTGATGGTGGGATGAGAGACGGCTTCCGTTGCCGCCCGGTTCTCGGAAACCGGCACCCAGAGAAGTGAAAAACCAAGTTTTTTTCGGAAAGCCCGCAGCCGCTCAAAAAGCCGGGCGGAGGGGTTGCCGGAGGCGTGAGCCGGACTGACGGAGGCGGACCGAAGGGAATGGTCAACGGAATGAAACGACCCCTCCGGCTGGCTGGCCTGATAGATCGCGGCGGCGGAATCCCCCAGAAACTCCAATTTCTGTCCCTTGAGCAGTTCCGAATTGGCCTCTACGAACTGGCACAAAGTCAAAAGGGCATAAAGCTCGCATTCCAAGGCACTTCCGCGGTGAGCGGAACGAAAAAGAAACCCAAAATCCGGCACGGCAAAAGCGATGATTCCAACCCCGCTTTCTTCCCGCCGCTCCAGTCGGTTGGAGCCGTAAAAATACAATTTCACCTCGGACTTACCCAGCAATCCTCATGCCTTTTGGATATCACATTCAACCGCTCATAATTCATTGTGGGACAACAAAATGCCGTAACGGGGAATGAGGTTTATAGAAAGAAATTACTAAATGTTGCTTTCTAAAATAAATTTTAGGCAGTGGAATTCAGCAGCATCCTGCCGGAAAAAAAGTTATATGGCCAGGCTTTCTTTCAGCTTGTCGATTTCGGAAGGCCTGGGGACAAAGAATTTCCCCTCCGCCTCCGCCACCGTTTCCCCTCTCTGGTTTTTGGCCCAGCCCTTGGTGATATAGACCCGGCCGTTCTCCTTTTCGATGTAACCGAAAAGGGAAAGTTTATCGGCAATTTCGACCGGTTTTTTGTAGCGTACCGACAGTTCCGCCGTAACGCAGTAGACGTTTTTGACCAAAACCGCCTTGATCATCACCTCGTCCATCAAGGAGCAAAGAATCCCGCCGTGCAAAAGCCCCTTGTACCCTTCCAAAACCTCGCGGGGAACAAATTCGGCCGCCGCGCCCCCCTCTTTTTCGTAAAATTTCACCCCCAAGCCGATAGGGTTTTCGTCTCCGCAGACAAAACAGCCGGCGTATTTGACGATTTCCTTCACGGGTCCAAAATCCCGAAATCCGGCGGAAAAGTCAAACGGCGGGTTTTTTGGGCAAAAAAAAAGCCCCCGTACGGGGGCTTTTTTCCAAGGCTGGCCCGGCTACTTCAAGAAGGTCATTCTGTTGACCCGGGTGAAGTTGTCGGCTTTCAGCTTGTAGAGATAAACGCCGGAAGAAACTCCCAGACCGTTGTGGTCCGTGCCGTTCCATTCGAGGTTGTGATACCCGGCCGGCATGGCGCCATCCACCAGGGTCTTCACCTTCTGGCCCAGGATGTTGTAAATGTCCAGGGTGACCTTGGATTCCTGCGGAAGGGCGAAGGAGATGATGGTTTTGGCGTTGAACGGGTTCGGGTAGTTCCCCCGAAGGGCGTATTCCTTGGGCAGCTGGCTTGCGCCGGCCGCGTTAAGAGCAATGATTCCGCTCTTCTTGTCGAAATACGGCACGAAGTCGATGACCTCGCGGCCCTGACCCTCATCCACCACCCGATTCTCAATTAGAAGCATCGTGTGCTGGGGGGCGCGGGACTTATCCTCATCCAACACCACCTTATTCAGGTTGGCGTCGGTTACCGTGAAGTGCAGATAGGCGATCTTTTCGTCTCCCGGCGCCATATCGGCTTTTAGATCATAGGCGGAGGAAACGAGCCCGATTAAGACCGTTTTGGCCTGGTTGTCGATTTTCTTGAACTGAAAATCAAACCCGCCAATCCGGCTGTCTTCTATGAACTGCACTTGGTCTAATACGATACCATCACCGGCATTCCCGAATTTCAAGGGAATGTCGATGGCCGTAATCGGCTCATCATTTTTAATCATGATGGGCACGACCAACTTGCCCGTGGCCGCATCGTATTCGTGGGTGCCGAAATAAATTTTATCGACATTCCCCGGATCGCGGGCCGCCAAAGCAAGGGCCGGCACTAAGAAGGCCACCAAGACGGCAAGCGTCAGTGTGCGCTTCATTCTAAACCTCCCATCGTTTGGGTTATACATTTTACTAAACCTGACATTTTATGACCCATCCCCTTTTTCGCAAAAGGTTGGTCCGGGCGCTTCCTAACAACTTTTTTGTTCATCCTCCCCCCGCCCTAAAATACCTCCAGTTGGTAGTCGGTGTTCCTTACGGCTCAGTGTGGGGAACTCCGTTTTTCCACATATAAATACGCACCCAAAAGTCGATTTGTCAAGTCTTTTTTTTGCCCCACCCCTCCCCCGGCTAACCCCTTGGAAGCCAGCCGGAAAAAAGCTCCAAAACCGGCCTGGTGCCGCACCGCAACCACTCCTTCACACCCTCTATTCAGAGGTATCGGCGTTTAAAAGCCGGTTTTTTAGTTTCTTTGCAAGGAGAAGTGCTTGCTTTGGACAAAAAAAGAGGGCGGGTTATACCCGCCCTCAAACTGCGCGATCCAATGGCAGTCCTTACGGCCCACACCAAGGCGGATCAGTCAGGCCACTATAAACCTTAAAAAGTTCAAGTGTTACGTCAATAGGAGACAGCCCTCCGCTACAGTTAACGTCAGAATAACAAAGGTTGCAATCTCCTCCCACTGTGCCCGCTCCATTTGCAAGAAAGACGCAGTTGAGCATCAAGGTAACATCGGCTGGAGACCAGTTACCATCTCCATTCAAATCTCCTTTTGCAGCTGGGCATATCGAACAGCTATCGGATGTTTGCGGAAGAGACATCCAGCTTAGAACCTGGGTCAGAAGTTCTTTTCCTCTGTTAAAATTCGCTACGTGTTCCAAACCAAAAGTGGAGAATATGATGCCCCGCTGACCTCCCAAAACTCGAGCGGCTGCTACTATATCGCCACTACTGTTAATTAAAAGTGGAAATGAGGGGCAGGTCAAAGGATTCAGCCGTTCCAAGCTGGAGCCAGGAACCAGCAGCAAAGTATCTAAGTCACTCAGGAAATGTTCCAAGCCGGGATACGGCACTACGTAGCTCGTCGTGTCACGGGTTGTATCTATGGCAAAACCCCATGTCGTTCCAAAGTACGTTTTGGCCGTGTTATCCAACCCCACAAGTGGCCCGCATATCCAGACACCCTGACTGTCATTGGCCATAGCGTTGTTCAAGGCCGTCTGACAGGCGGTTGGGAAGGTATTGCTGGATATTGCTCCGGTTGTCCATAGCACGTGCGGCTCACCCTGATAATCCTCGGTAAGCCGGTTAGGAGCCATTCCCGTCCGCGCACCCACTTGTCTCAAGTCCACGTTGTCAATGGAAGGCGCCGGATTGAGCGCGTTTATTATGTTGCGATAGGTTTCGTCCAAGTTATCGTCCTCATAGGCTAGTTTTACGCCTTCAAACTCAATCTGCACGGTCACGCTGTCCTTTATCCTGTCGGTTTGGAAGCGGGAATTGGCCGAGTACAAGTGGTAATCATCCCACACGTTGAGCCAAAGGATGTGGTCGCCGGCGATTGAAAAACCAACAAAATTAATATTTTGGCCGCCCCGTATATCCCCGTCATCGGTGCTGTCGTCATAGCAGTTCTTGTCCACGTCTTCCAGGTAAATACTGTCGCAGGGCCAATTGGAATCTCGAAGGGTATCAAGGTCCCAAAAGTATGTGAGTGAATCCGAGTCCGGATCGGAAGTTCCCGTTCCCTTCAAAAAGAAGGGTTGATTTATGTTTTTGATATAAAAAGTGCTTTCCACGTCAGCGACAGGCTTGTAATAGCGGAATAAAAATTCATCCCAGTGGGTACTATCAACAAAATTAAAATCGGCAACTGGAGGATAAGGATAATTTCGAGCCATGTTGGAATCACTTGTCGAACACCCTACGCCTGCGTGAGGATAGCACGCTGTCAAATCTGGAGCATAAACCCGCCTGCTTTGAGAAACTCCTCCTTCCGATTCGAGTCCAGTGCTGTCGAAAGGATGATCGCTTCGGTTAGCATAAGCTCTAAAAAGCTTCCCCGTTCCCGTGAGCGGTATTTCCCGCTGCCTTGCTGAAGGAAAATAGATTGAAAGCCCGGCAGGATTGTTGCGATGTCTGCCGGGAATGGAAAGGCTTAACCCACCACCCTCTAACCCAACAATCACCGGGCCTTTTTTGACCAAACGGCTTGCAATTCTAGCAGCACAGCTATCATGACCCGTTTGACAGGGTACATCCGTTATCTGATCTACGATAAGCGTCAAGCGTCTCAAATCAACAAAATCCGCCATTCCTTGGGCTTGTGTGCCGTAATGTTCAGTCGTAAATCCCCGCAGAGCCGAACGAATTTTTAGCTGATAATTATCACTTGATACACCAAAAGCGCAACGGTCTTCCACCCCCTTTTTCAAGTTGACGGCCAAGGTGTCCACCAATGCCAATAATGTATCCAAGCCATCCAATTTGACAGCCGCCCAAACCGCATGCGGATCTTCCGCAACACGTTCCCTTAAAAGTGAATCCAAGGTACGTTCATCGAGCGTATCGACCAAGGCGGGCAGATCCGGACCGCCCTTGAGAGATTTTACGAGCCGTGCGTAATTAAAATCGGCCGGTCCAGTCATTTCCGGCGAAGCGACCATAACTTTGGCAAAATCCTTTATCTGCGCGGCAACTTCAAGTTGACTCATCAAGGGCGCGTCAAATATCAGGAGATCCAATTTCGTAGCACCTAATCCCGTCTGCAAACCCGATTTTAATTCTCCCATTTCCAACCGGTCACCGCTCGTGGCATCGCCACAGATTCCCTGCCAACCCGCTCCGTCTCCCTTCAACGCCAACGCATAGCGAGCGGCTGGATAATTGGTCTTTGCCCGAGATATAAAACCTGATAAGGTTGTGTCTAAGCCTGTGTTCACACTGGTCGGACTAAGCACGAGATTGCGAACAACTCCCGATGTATCCCACCGCAGGGCACCCTCAAACGTTTGACTGTTCGGTTGTGATACTGTCTCTCCCGTCAAACGGGTACGGCGAGAATCAATGAGCACTACTACGTTCACGCTGTCCACATTGGCATTTGCGCTATCCGCACCCACCGGCATTACCCGCTCGATTTGGTTCAACAAGTCGTAATACCACTTATCGGGAGATGTCAATACGTCCCCATAATCGGCGGCCATATAAAGCATCAAGGTCCAGTCGGCGAGGCCTGAAGGAGAAGGCAGTATGCTTGAAGTATTGAAGGTCATAGGCAGATCATTGCTTCTTCCCATCGTGGGACCGGCTGCATCGGGCCCGCCGACGAAATGAACGAGTTTACCCGTTTGACAGGAAGCGCTGTCACAACCGACCTTATCCCGCCCCAGGGAAATACCCGCCGTGGCCGTCAAAAGGGGGCCGAGCCCATCTTGCGGCTGAATCCGGATAAGTTCACTCGGATTATCCTGATTAGCGCTATCTTCATCCAAGCTTAAGTTCTTAAAATTCCAGCCTACTTGGTCTGCAGTAGGCGCATCTGGAGGTGCTGAAAGAAGGCACAGCCCTTTTCGATTGTTAAAAAATTTTGAACTTCTTTTAATATAAATATCGCCTCGTCCGTCGCCAAAATCGGCGTCAACGAAGCTTGTGTCACGAGTGATATGTACAACAAGATAAGTATTTGTTGGAAATGTAACGGTTTCCAATACAAGCGGATCATTGTCCGATGTGTCCCTCATCAATCTCCACCCGGCGGTGGTTTGCACACTCCCTTTATTGTAAAGTTCTACCCACTCATGGTTTCGTGAGGAATCACTGGATAAGGTATCAGCATTGAACATTACTTCGTTAACAACCACGTTGACAGTCCTATACTCCCCGCCTGCCCGCAAGACCCAATTAATGCTCATCGGACCCACCCAAAGCGTATCCGTAGGGTTCAAAATGTAACTGTGTGATTGAGGGTTGTTCGTCGAGTGAACCATCCACCAACCATCGCCAATATCTGCACTATCTGGGTGGGGTCCTCCGGGAACCGGACCAAGCACAATCCAGAACGTATCGCCTGCAGCAAATTGTTTGGTGCTGTCTGAAAAACGATGTGCCCAGAGTACACTTGGAAGAGGGGCGGGTACCGTATCTTGGGTAATGAGAGAAAGAGTATCAGGATAACCTCCCGCGTTGGGAAAAACCCGAATGTAACAGGAGGAATCAGTGTTGACCAGTGAATTATCCACTTGAAAATAGATTGACTTAAGAGTAAAAGAGCGTGCAGGAACGAATCGTTGGGCTACCAAATAATTAGTTGCATCATAACCTGGCTCTCCATGATAAGGTGAAACGTCCACAGAGTCGTAGTTTATAGTGTCCTTTACCGGAATGGATGGTGCCAAGATCTGATTTAGGGAATCGAGCTGCGACTTAGTTGGTCTGGAAAATCCCCCTTGAAAGGAAAACAGAACGAACGCAACGGCAAACCAAAGCGAAAACCGCTTCATAAAGCCTCCCCAAAAAAGTTATGTGTTAAGAGTTAAAAAGCTTTCTCAAGCCTCCAATAAACCTGCCCAAAAGCTGTGTCGGCGACTTAAACGCAAACAAAAAATAGCATTTTGACGGGGGGCGTGTCAAGGAAAATTTTACGGATACAAAGGGAAAACGCAAGTTTAAGCAGGGCAAATACTTGGGTTGCCGATCAAATCGGCCGGCTACATTCCAAGCCCCGACAGGCCGGGGATTTTGAGCCCGCCGGTCAGGGCCGCCATCTTTTCCTGCTGAAGCGTGGAGGCCTTCTCGCGGGCTTGAGCCAAGGCCGCCAGAATCAAGTCCTGGAGCATCTCGACCTCTTCGGGGTTGACCACCTCTTTTTCGATTTTAAGCTCGATGATTTCCTGCTTGCCGTTGGCGATGACGCGAACCATTCCCCCGCCGGAGCTGCCTTCCACCCGGGCCTGCTCCAGTTCGGCTTGAATTTTGGCCAGTTTTTCCTGAAACTGCTGGGCCTGCTTGAAAATGTCCCCAAAACCTTTCATTTATTCTCCCGGGTGAATCAGCTTGAAGGGGGGTTGGGTTTTCGCTCGATGGCTTCCAATTGTAATTTCTCCCGGATTTCCTTCCAATCCGGATATTTTTCAAGAAAGTCATCAACGGAAATGCGGGTTGAGGCCGGAACCGGGGCAATTGGAGGAGCAGTAGGGCCGTTGGCGACGAATTCGAGTTTCAGAGCTACTTTGCGGCCGAAAATCTCCGCCAATACTTCGTCTAAAATTGTCCGTCCGTTGCCCCGCCCGCCGAATTTCAGCTTGGCCATTCCTTCATACGAGCGGCCGAAGGGCAATACTAATTCGTTCTCCTTTACAAAGTAAGGCTGACACTGTTCCAGCAGCGAGACGGCGACCGGGTTCTGGTTTTCTTTGCGCAACCGGTCCAAAACTTGTTTCCAGACGGCGCCATCTACTTCCTTGCCGGAAGCAATCGAAACCGTTGGGGGAACGGAAGCCACTGCAGCGGGCGGGAGATCTCCAAGATTCTGCGGCCTTTGGGCGTTCGATGGACTGGAGGCAAAATTGGAGGTGCGCACGGGTGTCCCCGTAGGTGCAACGCCGGCGGCGGAATACGAGCCGGAAATGCCGGTTGAAGAACCGGCCTTTGAGCCGTGGCTTAACGAAGCCGAACCGCTCCCCCCGCTTTCCAGATTTTCCAAAACCTCTTTCAAATCGACGGTGGAATCAAGCCAGGCGAGCTTGACCAGCTCGGCCTCAACCAGAATTTTCGGGTCGGCCAGCCGGCTCAAATTCAGTTTCAAATCGGAAACTACCTTCATCATCCTCAGGAGATCCCCTTCCGACAACTGCCCGGCCCGCTTTGAGTATTCCTGTCTTTCCGTTTCTGAAAGCCCCAAGAGTTCCTCGGAATGTGACTTTAACCGGGCAATCAACAGATTGCGTAAGTGGTAAAGCAGTTGGTCCAAAAAATCCTCGATATCCGCCCCCTTTTCAACCACACGGTCGAAAACAGAGAGTGTTTTGGCGGCGTCTTTTTGGGCAAAGGCATCCGTCAAATCAAAAAATATCTCCAGCCCGATTAGTCCGAGGGCCTGTTCCACCGAATCCTTGGAGATTTTTCCGCCGGAGAGCGTCCAAACTTGATCCAGAAGTGAAAGTCCATCCCGGAGTGACCCGTCCGCCTTGCGCACGAGGATGGCCAGGGCCTCCGGCTCGATTTCGATTCCCTCCTTGTTGCAGATGTTTTGCAGGGTGGTTGACAAAGCCGGCGGCGGAATGCGGCGAAAATCGAAGCGCTGGCAGCGGGAAAGGATGGTAGCGGGAATTTTTGAGACCTCGGTGGTGGCCAGAACGAAAGCGGCGTGGGATGGCGGCTCTTCGAGCGTTTTCAAAAGGGCGTTGAAGGCCGCCCCGGAAAGCATGTGCACTTCATCGATGATGTAGATGCGATGCCCGCCGGCCGTGGCGTAGCGGACGTTTTCGTTCAGTTCCCGGACGTCATCGACCGAATTGTGCGAGGCCCCGTCGATTTCAATCACATCCAAACTGACCCCGGCGGTGATATCCTTGCAGCGGGGGCAAACGTTGCAGGGTTTGGCAGTCGGCCCTTTTTCGCAATTCAACGCTTTGGCAAGGATGCGGGCGACGGTGGTTTTTCCCGAGCCGCGCGGGCCGGTGAACAAATAGGCGTGGGAGACCTTCCCCTTTTCAATGGCAGATTTAAGGGTGGAGACGACCAAATCCTGCGCCGCGACCTCGTCAAAGGTCGCCGGCCGGTACTTCCGCGCTAAAACCAAATAGGACATTTACCGTCTTCCGAAAATGAGATAAGCGCTCTTTGCGTCTTTACTAATCACTAATCCCTGATCCCTAATCCCTGTTTTAAGAAAGGCCAGGTGGCCCGGCGGCACCAAAAGTCGTTATCTACCGTTGCTGCCTTCCGGCCCTGGCGGGGTTTGACACTCCTTCTGTGCGCCGGACCTGGCCGAAAGGAAGATAGCCCGAAAGCAGAAACTTAGCAACAAACAAAAAGCCCCCGATTTTTGTCGGGGGCTTTTCTTCGGAGTTTCTCCGTTACTCTTTCGCCGGAGCCGTGTAGAAGATTTCCAATTCCGCCACGCCACCACCGGGCAGATTTTGCAACTGGAAAGAGCCCTCCTTTGCCTCATCCGGGTAAACCAAGAGCCCAAGATTGCTTAGTTCGCCGGTTTGCCATGCCTTCACCGTCTGGGTCATTTCTATTTTTCCCGAGCCGTTCTTGAGCGAAAGCCGGCCATAATTGACATGGTAGGGGGAAGCGGTGGAATCGGAAAGGGCAAATAGCTTCGAGCCGGAAGTCCAGGATTCCAGCATTGGCCGGACGAGCAAGCCGATGGCCTGCCCGGCCGTATCCGCTTCGACTTTGAATCGCAGATAGGCCAAGTCAATCCGGGCGTTTTCCAATTCAGCAGGAAGTTCAAATTTGAAAAGCAGCCCCGGTCTTGTCACATCCCCCACTTTATCGGCCGAGGCCGAGGTGGTGGTGGTCAATTTTATACTGTCCGCCCAGACCGAACCTGAAAACATCAGGGCTATCGCGAATGCCAGATATAATTTTTTCATTTTTTCCTCCTATTTTCACCTCACCCCCGGCCCCTCTCCATAGAATGGAGAGGGGAGCAGGGCAAGACCGAATTTGAGTTTTCGAACCATCACTTCAGGAATATCATCCGTTTTACTTCTCTGAAACTAACCGTCTCAAGCTTGTAAAGGTAAAGCCCACTCGAAACAACCCTTCCGCTCCCATCCTTGCCGTCCCAAATCAGTCGATGCGTGCCTGCCGGTTTTTCACCATCCGCGAGCGTTCTGACTTTTTGTCCCAAGATGTTGTAAATCGTCAGAACTACCTTTTCGGCCAAGGGTAGCGAGAAACTTATGGTCGTGGTGGGATTGAATGGGTTGGGATAATTTTGCCCCAGCGAAAAGGCCAAGGGCAAATTCCCGGTTTCACCGCCGGGCGTAATCCGTGGAACGGGGGAACAAGGGGTCGGTTCCGAACCGAGGTCGGGGGAATGAGTGACCGATCCGGAGAAATATGAAGGAGGGGGACTGGCCGTTCCCCACCAGTTATTTTGCGCCAAGACCATATTGCCGGTGTTATTCAAAACGGCTTTTCCTCCCGTTCCCGGCACTATGGAGTTGTTTCCGGCATCTGCGCCGGTTTGTCCCAAATCGATGGGCGTTCCCCCGTCCACCTGCACGTTGGGGGCGGCATTGCTGGTGTAGCCCCCCACCCGCATCACGGTGGTTCGCACGGTAACGGGGTGTTCAGCTTCATTGAGAATACCAATATTTGAAGGCGGCGGGTCGGGCACCGGGAAAATCGCCTGCCGGACGATGCGTATGCGGGAGCACTGCACTTTCACCCGATTGTTGGCCACTACTGCCGCATCGAAGAATTGCCCGCTGTCCAGATTGTTGGTAAAGTCCAATATCCGGGTCTCCCCGGCTTGGTACCCTTCGGCCCGAAAACCGAACGTGCCGGTGTAATCCTTGGCGATGATGGTGTTGTTGGAAACCTTGCCGTAGGATTTGTAGGCATTGATGCCGTACTGATTATTCTTGAAATAACAGCCGCTCACTGTGTCATCGGCTTGATCCAAATAGACGGCATAGTTGCGCTGGTCAATAAAGCTGCTGTTGAGAATTTTCAGCTTGGGATTTTTACTTATAATCCCGTACATATAGTTTTTCTCGAACAGACAGTACTTTACCGAATCGGAGGCCGAATTTTTATAATCGATTCCCGCATATGCGTTCTTGAACTGGCAGTATACCGCATTGAAAGAACCGCCGGAGTCAACCCGCACCGCGTACCAGTCCGTATCCTGCGGGGTAGCACGGTAGGAGATGAATTTTATTGAATCGTTTTGATTCCCGATCGCCACCAACGTCCCCTTCACGATTATTTCTCCCCGTTTGGCAGCCGAACCTTTGTTAAAAATATCACCCGGGTAGAATTTCAAAACCGTCCCCGGATTCAACGTTACCGTCTTTCCTGCCGGAATTAGAAGGTCACCGGAAACATAGATTGTTCCAGAGAGAGTTGTATCCGTTTGAGCTTTGGGGATGGTGTCGTAAAACGTCACCGCTTTAAAGGCATTCAGCCGCCCGGTACCAAGTTTTCCAGAAGTAATGAATGTAGATTCCTGTTGTGGGTTTGAGCCCGCCCGACAACATCGGATCGTGTCCGTTGAGCTTCTCAACTTGGCTATAATCTGGTCTGGTCCCCAAGAGGGGAAAAGTGAGCGCAACAAGACAGCCACTCCCGCAGTTTGCGGTGAAGAAAAGGAGGTACCCGACATAACATACGGAGTATACGAGCTGATACTATCTACAGAGGCGTATCGATACCCCACCGATTTGTTGCTATCCGCATCAAAGCCGTGGAAGACCATATAATTGAATCCGGGAGCTGAGAGGTCAACGGTGGAATTGACGTTCGAGAAATCTGCCCGGTAGTCGTTGCTGTCTGTGGCTGCTACGGAGAGCACTTTAGGATGACGGGCTGGATACTTTGCGGTATCTGTGACTGGTAAGCCATTACCTGCGGCCGCTACCAAGACGACTCCCAGTCGATAAAGAGAGTCCAGAATGACGCTGTCCGTTGGTGTGGCGTCCGTGGCGAAACTCATATTCACGACGTGGGGTACTCCGTGCTTAAGCTTCATCTGAAGTGTGAAACAAAGAGGAGATACGACCGGCCAAACCTCACGGTCGAATCCGACTGGCATGGCGCGGCAGTTGAAGGCGGACCCGGCCACTCCCCGATTGTTGTTGGCTTTTGCGGCGACATTACCCCAAGTCCGGGAACCATGGTTAAAAAGGAAATAATTTGGAGGGGGGCTACCACCCCAAAAATTAATAGTATCCCAGATGGAATTCAACATCGGTTCCGGATTGGGATTGCCCGCAATCCACTCCCCCGTCTCATCGCTGTAATAATCAAAGTGATAACCAAGCACGTTGTCAATATAGCCGTCGGTGTCATTGTCCACGTTGTCCAAGTCGCCGGTTGGATAGGCAACGGCGTCGAAACGGCCATTTCCGTTCCTGTCTTCGCCGGAGTTTATCCAAGCGGTCGTCTCCAAATCCGGGTGCCGCCAAGCATGCCAACTGTCCAAGATCGCGATAACCACGCTTGTATCCCCTTTGGTAATGTCCCAGGCCTTTTCCATTTGCAAGTGCGTGGAATCCAGCGGCCACTGGTAGCTGGAAAAAGTTGCGGAGGGAGAGGGCTTGGCGAAAAACGAATCGTTGGGAGTAAAAGAAAAATCGGTGTAATACCGTGGGCTGGCCCAGCGGACGTTCGTATCCGCCAAGTACGCGCTGGCTATGGCCGAAATGTTGGCGGTGTCCGGAAAAACCACGAGGTAGTCGTTTCGAACAAGCGAAGAACAAGGTGCGCAGCCCGACGCCATGCTCGTGAACGACCGCATTCCATTGGCCAAGTTGATTGAGTCGATGCGGGAAATCCCGCTGGAAATGAAACCGCTGGGCTGCCGATAGGGAGTGGCCCTATCCGGTTTGAAAATTACATAGAGGCGACCGGGAATTTGCTCCAGACTCTTTCCCGGAGCAAAGAGGCCAATTGCCAGGACCAGCGCTCCGAATATAATTCCTATCACTTTCATAAATCCTCCCATTTGCAATTGGGTCAAAAATCGTAACAAAGTAACTTCTGGTTTCAAAAAAGCTGAACGACTGCCTCGTATTGGAGGAGGTCTACAATTGAACGGATGCCACTTTGGAAAGTGACTCATAATCAGGCATTCTTAACAAGGGAAAGGTTCATACAAAAATACTGCCAGCAATTCCAAGACCACATCGGCGGGCCGTAGTATTCCGTCGCAATTAGCGTCCGCATTCTCAAAGGGAGCCGGAAAGGGTAAGTTCAGAAAAACGGCGTTTATTAGGGTAACAACGTCCGTAGCCGAAAGCAGCCAGTCCAAGTTTAAGTCCCCTTTCAAATGGAACGGGTACCCGACAGACACAAAAGGGTGCCAATTCTCTCCGAACAAGGGGTCGCGCCGAGGGTCAAGCCACACCACAAAGGCCTTACCTCCCTCGTTTAAAGCCAGCGACGGGGAACCAGCAACGGTTAGTGTGTCCGAATTGGCCTGCTTGCTGGGAGCGAAAGTTCGCCCGGTATCGGCGCTGTAGCTAAAAAGTACGTCACGAAATCGGCCCAAACGCTCTTCAGTCCAACTGACAAAAAAAGTATCCCTATGAATAAAGAGGGATGCTTGCAGTACCGACAACTTAAAATCAGCGGTGGTATCGTCATCCACCCGCACGCTGGGGAAGAAAGTTTGACCGTAATCGCCACTCGTAGAAAAACGAATCGTAATTTCGAGACTGTCACCCACCACACGACTCGCCGGCCAAACAACGCCTATGTGGGGAGGAAATATGGCCAAACTGGGAGAACCGCCTGACCATGGCGGGTCATTTGCTAGCGTATAATGGCTATAACTTTGCCCTGAATCGTTACTTCGAGCAAAGACTATTCCTCGCTGCCCGCTGGTAGTTCCTACATAGATGGCGTAGACTTTACCGCTATCGTCAGCGGCAATATCCGGTCCGCCGGCGGTTGTACCAGGCTCGCTCACTTGAACGTTGGGCGTGAAGCTTAGTCCTCCATCAAAGCTTGTTGCAGTAAAAACTGTCCTCCCAGGTCGAGGAATATTCCGCTGGTCCTGCCATGCGACAAATATCTGTCCCTTATTGTTTATATTAATAACTGGCATTTCTTGGCCAGTTTCGGGAATGGTGTCATCGTTCACTTTAATGCCCGGAGTAAAACTCACCCCCCCGTCGGTCGACTTGGTAAAGCGGATGTCCGCATACTCATCCTGATAGGCCACATAGACAACCCCCGCCGTGTCCACCCGCATTGAGGGGTTGTAGGCCTCCGCAGTGGAATTCACCCGCACCGGTGGCCAGCCAAAGGTTCGGCCCCCATCCGTGGATTTTGAACACCACGTCCAGCCATTGGAAGTTACCACGTAAACCGTGTCCCCCTTTGCCCCGATATAATGCTGGCCAGAACTTTGAAACAGGGTAAAATCCACCCCCAAGTCCACATCGCCGGAGAAATAATAGATATTGGCGGGTTGAGAAAAAGCTAAGGATGTAAAAGCGAAGAGGAAGAGCCCGGCAGAGATCGACAATGTATTCATAACAACCTCCCTGTTTTGTCCTGCCTGTAAGATGAGGCACAACAGGGGATTGTCAACCGAATTTTTGGCTTTTTTCTCTTCACAACGAAGCACCGGGGGTTCGGAAAAACGCTGCAACAGTCCAATCATAAAACAAAAAGTCCTCTTCCTTCGGGGGAGCGGCTTGCTTCGCTAAGTAGACAGTAGCTTAGTGGAGTGAGTCACCCCACTCGTATTGTTAGCAATAAAACAACCGGACCTTAACTTGTCAAGGGATTTTTTACTTATATGTTAACCATTTGACGGGCAAGGCATTATCCATACCCCTTGACCGCAGGGGACAAAGCCAACAAAAAACTTGGCGACATTGGCTTTTTTGGATATTATAGTCGGCTATGGCGGCTTTGAAACCGAAACTGCTTTTGTGGGGCAACCCGGAGGCCGGCAGCGGCAAGGCCAAGGAGCTGATTTCGGCTTTGACCCAGGCCCTGTCCGAAAATTTCGAAGTGGGGAACTACCTGTGCCCCAATTTGGAGGATTTGAACCGCTGGTGGAGAAGCGCCGAGCTGCGCTGGAGCCGGGTTCTCATTGTCGGGGGAGACGGAACATTTGCGAGAATCGCGCCCTATTTTTTGGGGAAAAACATCCCGGTGAACCTCTACCCCGCCGGCGCCGGGAACGACATCTGTCATCTGTCGAAATTTCCAACCAACCCGAAAAGCTTCGCCGCCGAATACATCCGGGCGCGGGAAATCAAACTGGATGTGGGGCTGGCGGACGGACGGTACTTTTTCAACTCCTTTGGCGTGGGATTCGACGCCCAGGTGGCCGCCGCCAGCGACAAGTTCAAAAACTGGCCGGGGAAACTGCGCTATGTGCGGGCTTTGCTTTCGGAATCCAAGCAGCTTACCCCTTTTGACCTCGAGTTGAAATTCGAATCCCTCTCCCGCACGGTCAAGGCCACTTCCCTTTCAGTCGGAAACGGGCCCCGCGTAGGGGGTGGGTTTTTCCTGACGCCGGATGCGGTTCCGGATGACGGGATTTTGGACCTCTGCCTGGTCGAAGGGGTGAGTAGAAAGCAGATACTCTGGAATTTTCCCAAATTGTTCAAGGGAAAACACACCCGGCTGGAATTCACCAAGATTTACCGCGCCAAAAACATCGCCATCAAGGCCCCCGCCGGAACGCCTCTGCATATCGACGGGGATCCGGTGCAGATGAACTTTCCGATAACGATTTGCATCGCCCCGCAAAAACTTCCCTTTTTGGTGCGGCAATGAGCCGGCTGTTTCTGTTATTGCTTTTTTCCGGATTGGCCGCCGGCTCTTCCGCCCAGATGATCAAGCCGGACACCGTTCTGACCGATTCGCTGCATTCTCCGGTGAAAACCGACACCGTCATCGTCAAGGGAACAGACACGCCCACTCGCGCGCTGATAGCTGACACTTTAATGCCGGGGAAAAAATCCAATCTTCGCTCCCCCACCGGCGCGCTTCTGCGTTCGCTGGCGATTCCGGGCTGGGGTCAGGTGTACAACAAAAAATATTTCAAGGCGATAATCGTGGCCGGCGGGCAGGGTGTTTTGCTGGGGTCGGCGATCGCGGAGTGGAAGCGGGCCTCTGACGCCAAAAACGACACGAGCTTGTCGTCCTTCCAACGGCTTGAAGATTACCGTCTCCATACCAATAATCGAAACATGCTTTTATGGCTTTACGCCGCGGCCACGGTGGTTTCGATATTGGATGCCTACGTGGACGCCCATTTGTCGCAGGACACGGGCGTAGGGGTGCCGCAACTTGGCAATATTTTCTTGGAGCCGGATGCGGAAAAACAAACACTTTTGGTCAAAATAAAAGTGGATTTTTGAACACAAATTTGCCCGTTTTTCGGTGAGAATTTTTAAAATCCGACCGGCCCGCTCCCTCTTTCCTGCAAGCCGTTAAAACACAAGGGGTTAAATTAATTGTTGGGAATTGGTTTTTAAGTCATTTTCCTTGCCAAACTCATTGATATTTATTAACTTAAAAACGCGTGCGGAATATACAGAGGAGGCAAAAATTAACGTTCAGGAAGGGTGTTAAAACGCCCGCCGCTCCACCTCCCAACAAGAAAAAATTGCACGAGCCGGCTCTTCTCGGTTCTCTGGTGCAGGAACAGATTCAAAAGCTGGGGCTGGAAAAAAGGATTAAGGAAAGTCGGGCCGTCCTGATTTATAAAAACGTTGTGGGTGCAAAGATTGCAGCGATATCGGAAGCGGTGGACTTGCGCGGAGGAAAGCTTTTCGTGCAAGTCCATTCCCCCACCTGGAAGGAGGAGCTGATGTTCACCCGCCATTTGATTGCCGAAAAGATAAACAAGGAACTGGGAGCGGAGGTGGTAAAACAGGTGTTTCTCTTATGACCCCCCCGACACAGGATGCGGAAATTGAAATGACCGATAAAACCACAACCGGACATCATTACGACGCCGCCACCATCGTCGTTTTAAAGGGACTGGAGGCGGTGCGCAAGCGCCCGGCGATGTACATCGGCGACACCGGGCCGCGCGGGCTGCACCATCTGGTTTACGAAGTGGTGGACAATTCGGTGGACGAGGCCCTGGCCGGGTTTTGCGATCATATTTCCGTTGCGCTGAACGCCGACGGCAGCGTAACCGTGGAGGACAACGGCCGGGGCATTCCGGTGGACATCCATCCAACCCAGAAAAAGCCGGCCTTGGAAGTGGTGATGACCACCCTGCATGCCGGGGGAAAATTCGACCATCAAAGCTACAAGGTCTCCGGCGGGCTGCACGGCGTCGGCGTTTCGGTGGTGAACGCTTTGGCGGAATGGTGCGAAGTGGAAGTGGCGCGGGACGGGCAAGTGCATTACCAGAAATACAAACAGGGGGACCCGGTTGCGCCGGTAAAGGTCATTGGCAAACGCCAAAAACCGGGCACCAAGGTGACTTTCAAGCCGGATCCGGAGATTTTCCCCAAAACCGATTTTGCCTTCGACGTTCTGGCCGCCCGGATGCGGGAGCTGGCCTTTTTGAACCGCGGACTTGAAATTGAAATTTCCGAGGAAAAAACCAAAAAAAGCCAGACCTTCAAGTATAAAGGGGGCGTCGCCTCGTTCGTCGAATACCTGAACGAAAACCGCGAGGCGCTGCATCCCAAGCCGATTTACATCCACAAGGACAAAGAGGGGGTGGACGTTGAAATCGCCTTGCAGTACAACGACACCTATGTAGAAAACATCTTTTCCTACGTGAACAACATCAACACGGTGGAGGGGGGCTCGCACCTGGTCGGGTTCAAGACCGCCTTGACGAGAACGATTAACAACTACGCCGCCAAAAACGGGCTTTTGAAAAACGGCGAGGTGACGTTGCAGGGGGAGGATGTGCGGGAAGGGCTGACCGCCGTGATTTCGGTCAAGGTTCCCGACCCGCAGTTCGAGGGGCAGACCAAGACCAAGCTGGGGAATTCGGAAGTCAAAGGAATCGTCGAGACGATTTTGGGCGAGGAACTCGGCGGCTATTTTGAAGAGAACCCTTCCGTCGCCCGGAAGATTGTGGAGAAATCGATTGCCGCCGCCCGCAGCCGGGAGGCGGCCAGAAAAGCGCGGGAGTTGACCCGCCGCAAGTCCGCTTTGGAAAATTCCGGCCTGCCGGGAAAGCTGGCGGACTGTTCCCTGACCGACCCGGAGCAAACCGAGATTTTCATCGTTGAAGGGGATTCCGCCGGAGGAAGCGCCAAGCAGGGACGGGACCGGCGCTTTCAGGCGATTTTACCCTTGCGGGGGAAAATTTTGAACGTGGAAAAGGCCCGGCTGGACAAAATTTTGTCCAACGAGGAAATCCGCACGCTCATCACCGCCTTGGGCACCGGCATCGGGGCGGATGAATTCGACGCCTCCAAGGCCCGCTACGGCAAGATTATCATCATGACCGATGCCGACGTGGACGGCTCCCACATCCGCACGCTGATTTTGACCTTCCTTTTCCGCTATATGAAGGCCCTGATTGAGATGGGAAAGGTTTTTATTGCCCAACCGCCCCTTTTCCGGCTGAAAAAGGGGAATCAGGAGATTTACGTTTATTCCGACGAGGAGCGGGACCGGACGCTGGAGCGGATGGGAAAGAGCGGCATCGGCATCCAGCGCTACAAGGGGCTTGGCGAGATGAACCCCGAACAGCTTTGGAAGACCACGATGGACCCGGAGACCCGGACGCTTTTGCAGGTGACCTTGGAGGACGCCGCCGCCGCCGACCATATCTTTTCGACTTTGATGGGCGACCAGGTGGAACCCCGCCGCAAGTTCATCGAAGAAAACGCCAAGTATGTGAGGAATTTGGATATTTGAAGCGGATGGTAAAGCGAAAATCGACGTCAAGGCCGAAGCGGCACAGGCAAAAAAAATTGGGGAATGGGGGCGTCACCGTGGAGCAAATCCGCAAAACCGCCGCGCCTATTCTTGAGCGCTACGGTATAGTCCGGAAAGCCCTGTTCGGCTCCGTCGTTCGCGGCGAAGTTAGGCGGTCGAGCGACATCGATTTCTTGGTCGAGTTTCCTGATGGAAGCACCTTGCTGGATTTGGCGGGGTTGGAGCAGGAACTCGCCAAGGCCTTGCGAAGAAAAGTGGACGTGGTGACGTACCGCTCGCTCCATCCCCTGCTCAAAGAGCGGGTTCTTAAAGAAGCCGTTTCCTTGTGACCAAAGACCCGCGCATCTTCCTTACGCACATCGCCGAAAGCATTGGCGCAATTGAGCAATACACGGGCAAACTGACACAGGACGAGTTCAACCAATCGCCGCAAGTGCAGGATGCCGTAGTCCGGCGGCTGGAGATTATTGGCGAGGCGGCGAAAAGTATCCCGGACGAATTCAAATCGCGCCATCCCGAAATTCCGTGGAAGAAAATAGCCGGAATGAGGGACGTTTTGATTCACAAGTATTTTTCGGTTGACCTTAACCTGCTGTGGAATCTGCTACAAAAGGAATTGAAAATCCTACAGAGCCAAATCGACAATCTTCTCAAGCAGACCGGGAAATAAGACAACCCGGCGGAACCCCGCCGCAAGTTCATCGAAGAAAACGCCAAGTACGTGAGGAATTTGGATATTTAGGAATCCTCAACAAGCCGTTCATATTCTAAATAAACTGATATCACTATGTCTGGGTGTTGAGCAAGAATTGGATCAATCCTGTACTCTCTGGGTGGTACAATTTGAAGGTCGATATATCTAATCGTATTAGATAAAGGTTCATTTCGCTTAGACATGTTATTCAGTTCAACAATATCTTCACTTGTTAGAAGCGCAATTTTGGCAAAATCTTTTTGGTTTTTAATATCTTCCCTTTTCACGCTTGTAATGAAAATAGGCTGCACCTCACACCCTATTTCTCGACCCAAGCTTTTTGTCCTCGCAAAAAAAGCGGTGAGCTCTTTACTTCCTTTGGGTATTTCAGAACATTCAATCACGTAACATTCAGCTATTCCTTTTTCGTTTTCTCTAAAAGCAACTAAGTCGGCCATGTCATTTTGTGTTCCCGTAAAAAAGCAGGTGAAACCCAAAGTGGTAAACAGGTCTAATACCAATTGTTCGAGATGATTTGGCGATCCCAAATTAACTTTTTCTCTTTCCTTTACTTTTTTCTGAATATTCAGTATTTGTTTATCAATATCCAAATTCCTCATTCTTTCCAAAAGCTTAAAGCGGGAATTCAATACTCCTTTATTATGGATCTGTCTTTTTTCTAAAATAAAATCATTGCAAAGTAATCGAATCTCAATTTTTTTGGGGGTCGTTGGAAGTTTCCATTTTGATTTTATTGGAAATTCAATTTCTTTAACGCTTTGTTCCAACAATTGTTCACCCCCATTTGAATCAATGACAACCTTAACTTTTTTTGGCCTTAAATTTGGAGGTGCTAAAATCGAAAACTCAAGATTATCTGCATACAGTAGTAAATCCGAAAATTTTATCCAACTAGGAGCGTGAATTGTTAAGAAAATTCCTTCATTTTGTGGGTCATTGGGTTGGTAAAAATTTGTAGTTGGCCCTAGCCATTTTCTAACGATATTTTCCAAACGGTCCCCGATTTGTCGCTTAATCCTACTCTCAACTGAATCAAAATAAATTCGGAAGAGGTCGATCTCTGTTCGTTTAATCGTCCTTTTGATCGTAATCGGAAAAGCTAAAGGATAGGGTCCCTTTTCGTTTGGTTCATAAAAATGTTGATAGTAAATAATATTAGATGGCTCTCCCCAAAGAACAAAATCTGAATCGAGGTGAAATTCATTATTAGGGGGTTGCACAAATTGGTGAATAAGCTGCATAAAAGCTTCTTTGGTGAAAGGTATATGGCCATCTAAGAATTCAAAAGGTTCAATAATCAGCGGCTTAGGCAAAGGTAATACAGTTTTTTCATTTTCTGGAAGTAGATAAAGAGCTACACCAAGTGGAATCAATACTTTACTGTCTGTCAACTGTTTTGTGAGTGGGTCAGGTACTGCGAGTATTCGATATTGTATTTTACTCCAAACATCACTGATTCCCAAGAAAGAATCATTAAAAAAAGAATTTAACGACTCCTCATCTAGGTCTATTTGTTCCCAGGTCATACTTTTTACAAACTTTTTCTCAAAAAACGGATAGTATTAATTCTTGAATCACAAAAACAACCCCTCCACAAACCAAATCTGATAGCCAAGAAAGAGGCCAAAGCAAACGCTGACCGCCCCGGCGGTGGTGCGGATGATTTTGTTGGCCCGCTCATATTTTGAGGTGAAAGAAAAGGGCAGGCCGATTAGGGCGCTCATTAAAAACATTCCACCGACCGAGCCGATGCCGAAAATGCCTATATAGGCCAAGGCCAGCGGCCGGGAGGAGATGGTGGCCAGAACCAAAAGCATCAAAGCGGCGCTGCCTGCCAAGCCGTGAAGTGCTCCAACGAAAAAGGGCGTTTTGCCGATAGGGACGGGATGGTGGTGAGCAGTATGCTCGCCCGACCGATGCTCCACCGGTTTATGAAAATGAGGATGGATATGCAGATGCCCTTCGTGGCTGTGGGTATGGATATGAAAAGTCGCACCGCGGAAAATCTTCCAGAGAACGTTGCCGCCCAAAGCCACGAGCATTATGGCGACGGCGAATTCCACTCCCAAAGCAATTTTGGGTGGTATTTGGAAATTGAAGGCGATGACCAAAAGCCCGACGGCAAGAAGCGAGGCGGTGTGCCCCAATCCCCACATTGCGCCGACAAGGGATGAATTCCAGAAACCCTTCCGTTCGGAGATGATGGTGGAAACGGCCACCAGATGGTCGGCATCGAGGGCATGTTTTAAACCCAAAAAGAATCCGAGGCCGAGGATGGAAATGGCTCCGCCGTCAAACATTGGGCGGAAGATACTGATTCAAAAAAAAAATAAACACTGAAAAACAAAAGGGCGGCCCAAGGCCGCCCTTGGTGCCTGCCGCAGGTTTAGCGGCTCACTTTATTTCAACTTCGGTCGATTGGAGATGGGTTTTCTTGTCCAGATACGGCACGCCCAACTGGTCGAACATAAAAGTATAAACGTCCGCGCTGCGGGAAATCCTTTCCGATAACGAACTGCCGATACCGTGGCCGGAACGGGAAGTCCAGAGCAAAACCGGCTTTTTTGAGCCGCTGGCCGCCTGCAACCGGGCCGCCATTTTGCGGGAATGCAAAGGATTCACCCGGCCGTCGTTCTCCCCGGTCAAAATGAAAACCGCCGGATAGGCCGTTTTGTCTTTTACGTGATGGTAGGGGGAGTAGGCATAAAGTGCCTTAAACTGCTCCGGGTCTTTGACCGTGCCGAACTCGGTGACATTGAAGGCCCCATTGGGGTCCAGTTCCACCCGCAGCATATCGTAAATCCCCACGTGGGTCACCACGGCGGCAAATAAATCGGGGTGCTGGGTCAGCGCCGCCCCCATCAAAAGCCCGCCGTTTGACCCCCCTTCGATGACCAGCTTGGAAGGATTGGTGTAGCCCGCCTTGATTAGATGCTGGGCGCAGGCGGCAAAATCATCGAAAACGTTCTGCTTCTTGGTCAAATTGCCGGCCAGGTGCCACGCCTCGCCATATTCGCCTCCCCCGCGTATGTTGGCTACCGCCCAGATTCCCCCCTGCTCCAACCAGACCCGCCGGGAATCGCTGAAGTTCGGCCGCTGGCTGATGCCGTACCCGCCGTAGCCGGTCAAAAGGGTGGGATTTTTGCCGTTCAGCTTGGTTCCCTTGAGACGGATGATGTTTACCGGGACTTTGGTGCCGTCCTTGGAGGTGGCAAACTCCCGCACCACCTCGCAGTCGGAGAAATCGGCCGGGGAGGTCTCAAAAAGGGCCGTACGCTCGGTCGTTCCCGCCGCGGGGTCATAGCGATACCAGGCGTTCGGGGTAAGATAGCTGGAACTGGAAAACAAAACTTCATCCCCTTCCACCCGCACAACCTGCCCGACGGAAGAGACCGGCGGCAACTCCACGGAAGGCAAAAGCTTTCCCTTTAGGTCGAAAACCCGCATTTGCGAAGGGCCGCCCACTTGATCCACAAGGTAAAGCCGGCTGGCGGTGGGAACGAAACTCTGGATGACCAGTTCGGCATCTTCCGGCACAAAAACGGCGGCCTTTTCCAGAACCGGATTTTCCAGCGGCAGGCGTAAAATTTTGCCGCGAAGGGAATTTTTAAGCGAAAGCAGATACAGTGCTCCATCCGGTCCCAGTTCCGCTTTGGTAATCCGGTCCTCGAACCGGGTTATCTGCGTCCATTTGCCGGAGGGATCCAAAAGATAATGGGCATACTCCCCGCCATCCCCATTGGAGACCGTGGCCAAAAGAAAACGCCCGTCGTCTGTGGTTTCCATTTCGATTTCCGCAATGCGCGGGAACTCTTTCCCGATGGCGTAAACGTCCTCACCAGCCGGGGTACCGAGTTTGTGGTACCATATCTGTTGATAGAAATTTATGTCTTCCTTTGGGCGCTCGCTTCCTTGCGGATAGCGGGTGTAGTAAAAACCACTGCCGTCCGCCTTCCAGGCAACGCTCCCGCCGGCGGTGGGATAATTGACGCGTGGAATTACATCCGAGAGCTCCTTGCCCGCGGCTACATCGTAGATGTGGACGGTGCCGTCCTCGCTTCCTCCCTCGGAAAGGCAAACGGCGACAAGCTTCCCGTCGAGGGACGGGGAGTAAAAATCAATCGACGTGGTCCCTTTGGCATTCAGAACGCTCGGATCAATCACCACCTGCTCGGAACCCAGATCATCGGCTGATTTCAAAGTGACCAGAAAGGGCTGCTCTTTGGGGGGCTGAAATTTCAGGGCAAAAAGCGTTCCCCCACGATATTGCAAACCAAAGTAACTGGAAGAACGGGAGCCGTAGAGCTCTTTCAGCCGTTTTTGAATCTGTTCCCGCCCGGGCAACTGGTCCAAAAAGGCCCGGGTGCGCGCATTCTGCGCTTCGCTCCATTTACGGACTTCCGGATCTTTGTAATCCTCCAGCCAGCGGTAATCGTCGGTGACCTTCACGTCTTGATACTCGTCCGTCACCGGCTTTTTGGGAGTCGCAGGCGGGGCCGGCGCTTCGGCTGGATGCAACAGGGGAATCGAACAAAGAGATAAACCGGTAGCCAAAAGAACAACTTTGCTCCCGGAATTAAAATGCCGCGAAATCATGACAACCTCCGGTTTTTTTCAGCCAGATAATCTGGCTAAATCAGCCCGAAAGTTAGGTTTCATTGGGGTCTATGTCAATGCGGCTGGTTTTTGTTTGCAAGCAGCGGCAGAAAGAAATTCTTCATTTGCCCCAAATACCGTTCCTGCCCGATGACTTGGAACAAATCGTTGTGCTGGGCGCCGGGGATGACCACCAGTTCCTTCGGCCCGGAGAGGGAATTAAAAAGCCGGCGGGTCAGCTCCGGCGGGACGATGTCATCGATGTCGCCGTGGACGACCATCACGGGACAGCGGACTTTTTTGGCCTCTTCCGCCGGGTCCAAAACGCCTCCCTTATTGCGCCAGGTGCCGATTTTGATGGCCGTCCAGACGGGAAAATAGAGCAGAAACTTGGGGACGGAATAGCTTCGCCAGACATAATGCACGGCCATCGGCAAGGGGTCGGACCAAGGGGCGTAGAGCAAAAGGGCTTTTATTTCCGGCCGTTCGGCGGCAATGGCCACCACGTTGGAAGCCCCCATCGAGTATCCCCAGATGCCGATTTGCAACGTGTCGATGCCGTAGCGGCCAACCAAGGTGTCAAGGACGGCGTCAAAGTCACCGCGGTCGTACCAGCCGTAGGTTAAAAGTGCCCCGGCGGAAGCGCCGTAGCCCCGCCAGTCCATAAGCAGACAGTTGAAACCCATTTCGCAGCAAAGCCGGATTTCATCCTCGAAGGCGGCCGGGTTTAAACCCGCATTGCCCGCCAGAAATGCGACTGTCGGCTTGTTGCGTGTCGAATCCCGACAGACCCACCAGGCGGAAAGTTGAACCGGCTTCGGCCCGGCCGTGGAGGTGACGGAAAGAACGTCAACGTTGACGCCGTATCTCTCTTTCCAAAGTGAAGGAATCTTCTCCGCGCCGGGCTGGGTAAGGGAGTCAATCATTTTTCGATGGGCGGGCGGATGGAAAAGAAGGTTGGAAAAAGGGACGGCCAGCACCAACCCCAAAAGGAAGTAGATTAGGGCGATTCGGAGAAGGAGGCCAAAGGGCCGCTTCAACCAATGTTTTTTTCTTTTCTCTTCGCTCACCGATTCCGCCCAAAATTAGCTTCGCCCGCCGGTCTTTCCAGCCATTATCTTTATCGGCCGGATATGCGGCAAACCATTGACAAACCGAACCCTTTTTCGGTATCTAAACGGTCTATGAAAGCGGCCGCCGCGGTTCTGGATAAAGTCGCCCTCGTGCGCAAAATCCCCTTTTTTGCCGCCCTGTCCGATCCGGACGCAAAAAAAATCGCCGGGCTTTTGGTGGAACGGAAAATCGCCCGCGGGGAATACTTGTTCTGGGAAGGGGATCCCTCGGAGTGGCTGTATGTAATCACGGAGGGGAAGGTGAAACTGGTCAAATCCTCCTCCCGTGGGAAGGAAACGGCCATCGAGCTGGTGGCGCCGGGACAGGTTTGCGGCACATCGGTCATTTACTCCCCCGCCCATCTGGCCTCCGCCGTGGCGGAAACGGCGACCGCCGCTTTGGGCCTGCGCCGGGCGGAGCTGGAGAAAATCGTTTACTCCACGCCGGAGGTGGCCAGATCGGTGATTGAATACCTGGGGAACCGCTTAAAATCGGCCCACGACACGATAACCAGTCTGGTGACCTCCAAGGTGGAAACCCGCATCGCCTCCGTACTTTTAAAGCTGGCCGAGCACCACGGCAGTCCGAACCCGAAAGGGGTCCGCATCAACATTCCGCTGACCCGCCGGGACATCGCCGACGCCGTCGGCACCACGGTGGAAACCACCATCCGGACCCTTTCCCGTTTTCAAAAGGAAAAAATTCTTTCCACCGAATCCAAACATATCCTGATTTCCGATTTGCCCCGTCTGAAGAAATTGGCGGAGTAGTTTGACCAATCTCTCATCTCCGGCCTCCAATTTCGGTATTGGTAGCGGAGGAGGGATTCGAACCCCCGACACGCGGATTATGATTCCGCTGCTCTAACCAACTGAGCTACTCCGCCAAACTTCGTGCCGCACAAAAAACATTTTTTTGCAAACGACCGAACAAGTTTAAAGATAACCAAAATGAAGTCAAGAAAAAAGCGGGCTACTTTGCCGGTATCAACGGGCGGGAAAGCGGGGAGGTATTGGTCGTCTCTTTTTTCTGAACCGTCTCGTACCCAAAAACAGCCGCAATGGATGCAGCCAAATGTTCCTTTGCTTTCTCAAAATCAACCTTTTTCTTCAACTCCAGCTCCATGTTGGTGACCGGGTCGGAAAGCCCGCAGGGAACGATGAGGGAGAAATAATCAAGCGTTGTCGAAACGTTCAAGGCCAGCCCGTGGAAGGTGACCCAGCTGCGCACCGCCACCCCCAGGGCGCAGATTTTCCGGCCTTCGACCCAAACGCCGGTTTTCCCTGCAATCCGCTCACCCTTCAAATGATATTTAGACAGAAAATGGATGACCGACTCTTCAAGCTCGCGCAGAAACTTGTGCAAATCCCGCCCGCGCCCGGTCAAATCGGCAAGCAAGTAGGCCACCAGCTGCCCCGGGCCGTGAAAAGTGACGTCCCCGCCGCGTGTGATGTTGAACAGTTCGACCCCCCGGTGGGCCAGTTCCTCCTCGGAGGCCAAAAGGTGTTCGGATTTCCCCCCGCGGCCGAAGGTGATGACCGGCGGATGTTCAACCAAAAACAAACGGTCGCTGATTTTCCCTTCGGCGCGCAGCCGCACCGCCTCTTCCTGCCGGGCGAGGGCGGCCCCGTAGGCCAAACGACCCCAGTCGATGACGGTTAATTCGTTAGGCATAAAACTGCATTGAAAAATGCAGGGGCCGAATAGGTTCAGCCCCTCCCAAAGTCAAACTAAATCGGACCCCTCAAACATTCGTCATCATCCATTCCCAGGGGCTTTCGAGGTAGGTGATGAGACGGCGCAGAAACCGGACGCCGATGTGGCCGTCCACCAGCCGGTGATCGAGCGAGAGTGAAAAGGTCATCATGTCCCGGATGACAATCTGGTCGTTGCGCACAACCGGCCGTTTTTGAATCATATGCACCCCCAAAATGGCCACCTCCGGATGATTGATTATCGGCGTGGAGGCGACAGCCCCGAACATGCCGGCGTTGGTGACCGAAAAAGTGCCCCCTTGAATGTCGCCCAAGGTCAGCTTGTCGGCGTGGGCCTTTTTGGAAAGCTCGGCAATTTCGGCGGCCAGTTGCAAAACGTTTTTGGTATCGGCATCCTTGATGACCGGCACGATCAAGCCGGAATCCCGCCCCACGGCGACGCCGATGTTGTAGTATTTCTTGTAAACGATTTTGTCCCCCGTAAGGGAGGCGTTGATGACCGGAAAATCCTTCAAGGCGAAGCAGGCCGCTTTGATGATGAAGGGCAAATAGGTCAAATTGACCCCGTATTTCTCCTGAATTTGTCCCTTGAGGCGGGTGCGCAGTTCCACCAGCGAGGTAAAATCGCAATCATCAAAGGTGGTGTAGTGCATCGCGGTCTGTTTGGACTTTACCATATGGTCGCCGATAACCTTGCGCACGCCGGCATACGGCACAACCTCCTCCCTGGGGCCGGAAGGATGGGCGCTCGGGGCGGAAGGTATCGGCTGCCTGGGACCGGAAGGTGCGGCAGGTGCCTTGCCGGGAGTCGATGGCGCCATGGCCGGCGCGTTCTTGCCGGAGGCGAGGAAGGCCTCGACGTCTT
>DATLYY010000005.1 GCA_035574275.1 Verrucomicrobiia bacterium | reverse complement strand
GAACGGCTGGATCGAAACGTACAACGAAACCTACCTGCACTCGGCCCTGGGCTACCAGCCGCCGAACAGGTTCGAGAAAACCTATAACCTCAGCCCGATGACTCCATATCAGGCCGCTTGACTAAAGGGGAGCAGTACAATCAGGCATTCCATCGTTGTTTACATCTCCAGCCGGAACTACTTTTTTACCGAATTCTGCGCCCAAACTATCACCCCGAATGAGAGCGAGGATGTTCAAATAGCTGCTTTGGGCAAAAAGAATAGTAGGTAGCGCTGTGAACGCGAGTATCAGAAGCAATCGCTTCATCCGGTTTCCTTTCAGTTCCTAAAAGAAAGATAGTAGTTAAAAGAGAAAACAAAAGGGGAAATTCAGAGAAAACGGGTACGGTACGCCGTGCCCTTAAAAAACACCCCCTCCGACCCTTCGGGTCTCGTCCCCCTTGGTAAGGGGGACAAAAAAACAGGGCGAACACAAGGTTCGCCCCTACAGATTACAAATCGAGGGTTATCAGCCGGGGGGCGAGTTCGTTGTCTTTGATTTCCAAAATGGCGTAGGTCAATTCCCGGCGGTCGGGAAACCTCACCCTCAATCCCTCTCCTTCGTAAGGAGAGGGAAGTAAAAAAAGCTATATGTTTAGAGAAACCAGCCGAGGAGCCAATTCGTTGTCTTTAATTTCTAATATTGCATAAGTCAACTCCCGGCGGTCGTTGTTGAAGGAAAGGGAGCCGGGGTTGTAGAAGAGGATACCGTCCTTTTCTTCGCTATGGGGGACGTGGGTGTGGCCGAAGAGAATCATATCCACTTTTTCAGGGAATTTTGACTGCACCTTCTCCACCATCCCCTCCGGCGCGCCAAAGCCGTGGGTGATGCCGATTTTGAATCCCTGAATCTCCACAATCGTCTTTTCCGGCAGTTCCTTGCGGATGGCGCCGTCGTCCATATTCCCCCAGACACCGAAAACCTTGGCTTTTTGCTGGAGGAGCTTGAGGGTGTTGCCGGAAGTCCAGTCGCCGGCGTGGAGGACGATGTCCTCTTCCTTCAATTGGGAGAGAAATTCCCTGGGAATTTCCTCCCGGCGTTCCGGGACGTGGGTATCGGAGATTAGATAGACAGTCGGCATGTAAAACTTCCCATTGGTTTAATCAAGGGTCAAAGACCTCTCCGGCTTTGTCCGGTATGACAAAATAGCTAAAAACCACAACTCAAACCAATTTTGAGCCGGTGAAAGGGGAGCCCCGAGAAACCGCGGCTTAGCGCAGTTTCTTTTTGTGACGGTCGCGGCGGCGCCTTTTGCGCAATTTGTGCTTTTTGATTTTGCGCCGCTTCCGTTTTTTTCCGCTGGGCATCTTTCTCCTATAAGGGCTGTTTTACGATTACCGCTTTGAATTCGTTGGAGGGCTTGAAAACCGGGACTTTGCGGTCGGGCACCGGCACCTCCTCGCCGGTGCGCGGGTTGCGCGCCTTGCGCGCCTTCCGGGCCTTGACTTTAAATGTCCCGAAGCCCCGTATTTCGATGTTGTTTCCCTCCTCGAGCGTCTTTTTAATCTGCTCGAGAAAGTTTTCCACCACCACCATCACGTCGGTCCGGGTGAGTCCGGTTTTTTCGGCCACCCGTTCGACCAAATCCGCTTTGGTCATCGTTCACCTCCTCGCCCGCTTGGCGTCCTTTTCAATCGTCTCCTCCGTATTTGCCGCACATGCAGCTTTCCGGCCCGCAGGAAGAAGCATCATTCCCCTCCGCGGAACCGGCTGTTCCCACGCCAAAAACCGAAAAAAGCTTTTCTGCCTTCCTTGAGCCGCAGGCCGGGCAAACGGCCGTTCCCCGCTCCTCCATTTTCTGCTGGAGCTCGAACGGTTTGCCGCAGTCCTTGCAACGATATTCGTAGATAGGCATTATCAAATTTACATTTTATACAGGTATTTTAGTCCGGGGGAGAGCAAATCCTTCCACTCCTCGGGCAGTTCCATTCCCTTGCCGAACATTTCTTCCGCCGCAAAATCGAAAATGGTGCGGCGGCGGTATTTTTTCTCCTTCACCGTTCGCGGTTCGCCGGAAATCCCCCCCATCTTGCCCGCCAGGCGGATGGCATCCTCCTGATTGCCCAAAACATCGATAAGTCCGTTGGCCTGGGCCTGCCGGCCGGTGAAAACCGAGCCGTCCGCCAGCGAGAGCACTTTTTCCCGCTCCATTTTGCGGTTTTTCACCACCGCCTCCACAAACTGGTCGTAGGTGTCGTTGATGACCGACTGAATCATCGCCCGCTCCTTTTCGGTCATCGGGCGGGTGGGGGAGCCGGCATCCTTCAGTTCCCCGGATTTGATTACTTCCGTTTTGATGCCGATTTTTTTGAACAGTTCGCCGAAGACCGGGAATTCGGCGATCACGCCGATGGAGCCGGTGAGGGAGCCGGGGTTGGCCATGATGGTGTCGGCGGCGCAGGCGATGTAGTAGCCGCCGGAGGCCGCCACGGAACCCATGGATGCGACCACGGCCTTTTTTCCCTTGGCCTCCAGAACGGCGTCGTAAATCTCCTGCGAGGCGGAGACCCCGCCGCCGGGGCTTTCGATGCGCAAAACAATCGATTTGACCGAGCCGTCGTCGGCGTACTTTTTCAGCTGGCGGACAACTTCCGAGGAGCTGGAGATGATTCCGGTGACGTCCACGATGGCGACTTTGGCGCCGATGGCGAAAACGCCGTCTTCCGTTTCGCTGTAGCCGGCGCCGGAAGAGAGGTAGGCCAAGGCGGCCAGAAGCCCGATTCCAAGAAACAGAAAAAGGATGACCAGCCCGACGATTAAATTTCTTTTTTCCGCCATCTTACGGTATCCGGATAATCGTTCCCACCGCCAGAATGTGGGAGGAAAGGTTGTTGAAGGCCTTCAGCTCCCGGACGGTGACGCCGAAGCGCTGGGCGATTTCCCAGAGGGAGTCTCCTCGCCGGACCCGGTAGGTGGAGGGGCGTTCGGCCCCCTTGGTGCTGTCCTTGACTGGAGCCGTGCTGGCGTAAGCGGTTGGTTTCTTGCCCGGAATGACCAGCCGCCGGCCGCGGGAGACAATATCGGAATCCAGATTGTTGGCCTGTTTCAAAGCATCCACGGTTACCCCGAAGCGCCGGGCGATTTTGCCGAGCGTGTCGCCGCGGCGGACGCGGTAGGTGCCCTTTGAGGATTTCTTTTCCGCCAGGTAATCGCTGGAAACGTAGGCCGGGACGAGAAGGGTCCGGCCCGCCTTGGGGCGGTAGGCCTTGCGCAGCCGGTTGATGCGAATCAAGTCGCCGGCCGTGGTGCCGTAGCGCTGGGCAATCGCGGCGAGCGATTCGCCGCGGCGGATTTTATGACGCACCAAGACCATTTTCCGGGCCTGCGGCATCTGCTCGTAATGCGCCCAGAACACCCCTTCCTTGCCGGAGGGAATCCGCAGGGTGAATTTTCCCGGCGGGGTGACGCCGCGGGCCAGGTGCGGGTTCAGTTCCTTCAGCTCCGCCACGATGCAGTCCACGAAGCGGGCCACCACGGAAAGCTCCAGGGGCTTGCGCACCACCACCGTGTCGAACTCAATGGGGGGTTCATAAATCACGTCGCCGAAACCGTATTTTTTCGGCTCCTTGGCAATCATCACCGCGGCGGCGAAAAGCGGAACATAGTTCTCCGTTTGCTGGCGCAGCTTCATCTCCCAAAAATCCTTGGTGTCCTGGCGCTTCATCGCGCGGGAAATCCGCCCCGGGCCGCCGTTGTAGGCCGCCAAGGCCAACTCCCAGGAATTGTATTGGGCGTATAGGTCGCTCAAAAAATTGGCCGCCGCATAGGTGGACTTGACGAAATCCCGGCGCTCGTCCACGAAATAGTTGATGTCCAAATCGTACAGCCGGCCGGTGGAGGCGATGAACTGCCAGGGGCCGACGGCATGGGCGTAGGAATAGGCGTGGGGGTTGAAACCGGATTCGATAAGCGGCAGATAGACCAAATCCTGCGGCACCCCCTGTTTTTTCAGAATCTGCCGCATCAGCGGGATATAGCGGCTGGAGCGGGAGAGATACTGGGAAAACGGCTTGCGCGCCACGGTCTGCAGATAGGCCAAGGCGTCCGCCACCCGCTCGTTGAACGGAATCTGCACGTCGAACTGGATGGCAGGGTCCGGCCGGGTGAGGGCCTGCGGCAGAAGCTGCCCCTTCAATGCCTCGAAATTTTTCAAATGGCGAAAGCGGTCCAGAAAGGAGGTGATGGAGGCCTCCGTTCCCAGGCTTCCCTGCGACTCGAGGGTGATTTTCAGCTCGTCGGCGATTTCGGAAAGCAGCTTGTTCATCCGGCCGTGCAGTTCCGGGAATTCCTCCTCCTCAATCCCCATTTCGGAAAGCTGCTTCAGGGCGGTTTCGAAATTCTTTTGCGCCAGGTCCCAATTCCCCTGGCGGTTGGCGGTTACCCCTTCGCTTAAAAGGTCTTCAACTTCCAGAAGCTGGGCGGCGTATTCATCCTCGCCGTTTTCGCCGGAGCCGTTGCCGCCTTCGCCATTGGAGGGTTTTTCCTTGCTTTCGTCCGGCGTTTCGACTGCCTGCAGGCCGCCGGAAGAAGTGGTGGTTTGCTCGGTCGAGCTTTGGGGAGCTGTTACAGCCGGTTTTCCCGCCGCCCGCTTGGAAGCGGAACGGCTGCTGCTGCAGCCCCAGAGAGCCACAAATAGGCAGAAAAATATGAACAAAAGTTTAGCCATTCTGCTATCCCTCCTCATAAGCCGTTAGTAATAATGGAATTAGTCATGGCTTGTCAAGTTTTTTTATTAACTTTTTTCGACAACCCTATGAATGGTTTCATCTTACTAATTCAGCTCCCAGAATTTTTCAATTTTCTGCCGGACATTCGGGTCAGCGGCATTGAACCAGTGAACCGGCGCTTGATGCCGGAACCAGGTAAGCTGGCGTTTGGCGTAGTTCTTGGTTTTTTGTTTAATCAGTTGTACCATTTCAGAATACACCAGCTCCCCGGCCAAATGGCGATACACTTCCCGGTAGCCGATGGTTTTATACCCCGGCCATTCCGGGCGGAAGCCGGTTTTTATCAGATTTTTTACTTCATCCACCCAGCCATCCGCCAATTGCTTTTCCACCCGGGCGTCGACTCGGGCGTACAATTCCTTTCGCCCCAAGGTCAAACCGGCCCAGAGGAACTTGAAACCGGAAAGGGGGGTGCGTCTTTTCTCCAGTTCCGACATCGGCCGGCCGTGGGTGTAAAAGACCTCCAAGGCCCGCTCGATTCGCTGGCGGTCGTTTTTGGAGAGGCGGGCCGCCTTGGCCGGGTCGACTTTGGCCAGCGCGGTATAGAGCGCCTCCGTCGATTTTTCGGAAAACCGCTCCCGCAGTTCCCGAACCCTTCCGGTGCCGGCAAAAAGCCCCTCGGTCAGGGCCTTAAGGTACAGCCCGGTGCCGCCGACTATGAACGGCTTTATTTTCTTTGCTTTCAGGTCGTTCAATACCATAAGCGCCTTTTGGCAAAAATCCTGGGCGGAAAAGGGCTCGTCAGGCCGGACGACATCCAAAAGATGGTGCCGTACCCCTCTTTCCGCCGGGGGGAGCTTTGCCGTGCCGATATCCATTCCGGTATAAACCTGCCGGGAATCGGCGCTTAGCACCTCCCCTTTATATTTATCGGCAATTTGGACCGCCAATTGACTCTTTCCCACACCTGTCGGCCCGCAGAGGATGTAAACCGGGAAGGCTTCTTCCAGGCAGCTCAAGGACTTGGCGAATTGGATGGGGCGGCGGACTGGAAAAACCCTTTATGAGGATGGCAAAAAAAGGGGAATCCTTCATGCCGTTGGGGGGATTCCTCCAATAACCGGGGAAGCGTGCCGCCCTTGATTTCTGTGAGAACCTGTTGGAAGGTCATTTTCGGCAATCGGCCAAATAAAACAGGGCGGGCACAAGACCCGCCCCGGCAAATGCGCACATAACAAAACTAAATCGGCTCGATTAAAAACAAGGCCTGGCCGAATTCGACCGGCTTGCCGTTTTCGGCGGGGACTTTGACGATTTTCCCTTTCACTTCCGATTCGATTTCGTTCATCAGCTTCATCGCCTCGATGATGCAGACCACCTGCCCCGGCTCGACGAGGTCCCCCACTTCGACATATGGCTTGGCGTCCGGCGCGGGGGCGCGGTAGAAGGTGCCAACCATGGGGGACTTTATCGGTACCAGCTTGTCATCAGCCGGCGGGGCGGAAACAAAAGGGGAAGGAGCCGCGGCCGGCGCCGGCGACGCGGCGGGATAGACGGTCAAGTTGGACGGGCTTCCCGAGCCGTTGGAACCGTTGGCCAGCTTTTTGGTGATCCGGATGGAGGTCCACCAATTTTTGTATTCCAAGGATTCAATGTTCGATTCTTCTACGATTGCAATCAGCCTGCGGACGGTTTTCTCGCGCATAGCTCCTCCTCTCCCCTCCTCGGGAGATTACAGTTCCAAAAGCTCTTTGGGGGCCTTGTTTAAAACCAAGCCTTTTTTCGGCCCCACGTAAACGTCGTCTTCAATCCGCACCCCGCCCCATCCGGGAAGGTAGATTCCGGGTTCGATGGTCACCACCATTCCCGTTTTCAAGATATCCTCGCTCGTCTGTCCCAAGCCCGGCACGTCGTGCACCAGAAGCCCCAATCCGTGCCCGGTGCCGTGGCCGAAATATTTGCCGAAACCGGCTTTTCGAATCACCGCGCGGGCGGCGGCATCCACATCCTTTCCCCTGCGCCCGGGGCGGACCGCCTCAATCCCTTTTTTCTGCGCCCGCAAAACCACATCATAAACTTTTTTCTGCCGGGAGCTTGCCCTTCCCACCACCACCGTGCGGGTGATATCCGAACAGTAGCCGGAATAAAAGGCGCCGAAGTCCAACGTCACAAACTCCCCCGGGCCAATCTTTTTGTCGCTCGCCCGCCCGTGGGGCATGGCGCTGCGGCGGCCGGAGGCGACGATGGTGCCGAAGGCCGGCTCATCCGCGCCGTTTTTCTTCAGCCGGTACTCGATTTCGGCGGCGATTTCGTTTTCCCGAACCCCGGGGCGGATGGCGGGGAGAATCTCCTCAAAAGTAATATCGGCAATTTCCACGGCCCGTTTTATGCGGGCCAGCTCGTTTGCGTCCTTTACTGCCAGGAGCCCTTCCACAAGATTCTCGGTCTTTTCCCAGAGGGCGGAACGGATGGCCGTATTACACAAATCCAGCATCTTGACAGTCACATTTTTGGCATCCAGGGCGACCCGCTGGCGGGGCTTTCTGAAAAAAGGGACTTCCTTAAGCCCGTTCAAAAGCGGGCCGGAAACGACTTCCGTTTTGACCCCGCGCACCTCTTTTTTTATCTGCTCCGCATAGCGGGAATCGGTGAAAAACCAGCTGCCGTCCCCGTTGGCCACCAAGCCCAGCCCGTTGGAGCCGGAAAAGCCGAACAAATAGCGCAAATGGTGCGGGGCGGTCGCCACGAAGCCGTCCAGATTTTCTTTTTTCAGCCGCTCCGCCAAGCGGTGGCGGCGGGCGGCATACACTTTCGGATTCATCAAGCCCGTTGTTCCTTTATTTTCTGTTCCAGTTCGGCAATTTTACTTTTATACAACGCTTCGTCCGGGTTGGCGTTCAACAATTTTTGATAGACCCGCAAGGCCAGCTCGAAAAGCCCCTGCTTGGCGTAAATTTCGGCGATGGAGGCGGTTTCGAAAAGCGGCTTGGGGGCGGCCGGCGGCGGGGCGGAGGCCGGAGGAGGCTCCGGTTCCGGCGCGGGAGCCGGTTTGGGTTCCAAATCGCGCGGGGAAACGGAAGCCGGGCTGGAGGCGACCGGTTCGGCCGCCTTTTCCGCCAAACTTATATCAACCCCGACCAAAGGAGTGTCCACTCCCACCTCCGTGGCTTTCATAAAATCCCCCGGCTCCTTGCGGGCCGGACGGGCCCGCTCGGCTTTCGGTTTTTCCTTGGGGAATTCCAGTTCCCCTTCCTCCAAATCCGGAACGGCGACGGTCAATTCCACCTTGTCCGCAATTTGCGGGGATCTTTCCACTGCCTGCGCGGGACGGGCGGGCGGGGCAAATTCCCTTGATTCGATTTCGTGCTTGAGCTTTTCCGCCTCCAGCGAAGCTTCTTCGCAGTAGGGATCGGCCTCCAAAAGGCGCTCGTAGTAGGAATAGGCCAGAAGAATTTCGCCGGCCCCCTGGGCCGTTTTCCCCAGCAAATAGAGGGCGCGCAGGTTGTCCGGGTCCTGTTTTAAGGCGGTGTTCAACAGCTCCCTGGCTTTTTCATGGTTCCCCAGCGCCAAATAACTTTCCCCCAGAACCATCAAACCGGAAAGGTAGTTGGGGAAGCGGCTTATGTTTTCACTGCACAGGGCCGCGGCTTCCTCGGCACGCCCCAATTCCAAAAGGCGGGAGGCAATGCGGGCAAAAAACGCCCCGTTCTCCGGCTTTTTGGCTTCTGAGAGGTAATAATCGACTTTGCTGGTTTTCCAGTCCATCCTGAAAAGAGAACTACCCAACGCCTCCTGCGCCTGGTTTGTTCTGCATTGCAAGTTAATAAACCGTATGCCAAATAGGATGTCAAGGGGAAAAGGAAGCTCTTGCCGCACAACTGGTTGCCGGCAGGCAAAGAACAGTTCAAAGCCGCTTTAATTTCCGGTAAATAGCTGATGTGCTTTTGCTTTTAACCAAGGGAATTCGGACGACTTTTCCGCCGTTTGCATTCACCCAGTCGGCGCCGACGATTTGGGAATTTTTGTAATCGGCCCCTTTGACCAACAGATCGGGGGAAAGGGTTTGAATAAGATTAATTGGTGTCGGTTCGGAAAAGAGAACGACGTAGTCCACATCGCGAAGAGCAGAAAGCACCAGCGCCCGGTCTTTTTCCGGGGCGACCGGGCGGCCTTTTCCCTTCAGATTTCGCACCGAACGGTCGGTGTTCAGGCCGACAATTAGAACATCCCCCAAGCTTTTGGCCTTGCGCAAAAGGGTGATGTGGCCGGCATGCAGAAGGTCAAAGCAGCCGTTGGTGAAAACGATTTTTTTCTTTTTTCTTTTAAGACGGGAAACAATTTTTTTTAAAGCGGGAAGCGAAACGAGTCCCAATCAAAGCTCCGTTTTGATTTCGTTCAAGAGCTGTTTTTTGGTGACTTGGGCGGTGCCCAGTTCTTCCACCACCAAACCGGCGGCGCGATTGGAAAGGTAAGCCGCTTCGGGCAAGTTTGCCCCGCCGGAGACGGCGGAAGTGAAAACGGCGGTTACCGTGTCCCCCGCGCCGGTGACGTCGTACACTTTTTTGGCGCGTGCCGGGAAATAACATTCCTTTTTGTCCATAAAAAGGGACATCCCCTTTTCGCCGAGTGTGACGAGCATTGACTCCGCCTCCAGTTTTTTTAGGAGACCGAAGGCGACCTCCTTCAAGGATTGGTGGTCGCGAATTCTTTTTCCAAAGGCGAACCCGGCTTCGTGGTGGTTGGGGGTTATTACCGAGACGCGCCGGTATTCGTGAAAATGGGTCTCCTTGGGATCGACGGCGGTGAAAACCCCCTTCCGGCGGCAGAAATCGAGCAGCTCACGCAAAAGCGACTGGGTGATTACTCCCTTGCCGTAATCGGAGATTATCAAAAATTTGGAGCGGGCAAGTTCGGTTTTCAAGCGAGAAATCATCTTTTCCAGAAGATTGCCATTCAGTTCATCCAGCTTTTCGTAATCCACCCGTACCACCTGCTGGGAGTGGGCGATAATGCGGGTTTTGGTGACGGTGGGGGCGGATTGGGAAGCCAAAACGCCGTCCGAGCCGATTTTCATCCGCCTTAAAAGGCCCAAAAGGGATGCCCCCCGGTCGTCCTTTCCTATCAAACCAAAAAGTGAAACCGGATGGCCGAGGGCGCGCAAATTGGAGGCGACGTTGGCGGCGCCCCCCAGTTTCATCGTCCGGGAGGCAACTTCCACCACCGGCACGGGGGCTTCCGGGGAGATGCGGCTGACGCTGCCCCAGAGATATTCGTCCAGCATCAAATCCCCCAGCACGACGACCGGTTTTTTCCCCATGCGGGAGAGGATTTGTTTCAGACGGGAGATTTTTATGGCGTCGGACATCGATTATTTTCCCAGCCTATCGGAAAACGCCGAATACAGAATCCATTCGGCGCCGCCGAAAAATTTACGTTTTCAACCTTTCTTTGCGCATTCCGAGCTTTTGAATATATTGTTATCTTTAGCGAAAACAAGGAGGACAAATGAGCGACAAACCGCCGCAGCCGGTGCAGCAGCAGATAAATCTGGAGTTTCCGGAAAAGGAGGCCGAGGGGATTTATTCCAATTTCGTTTTAATCACCCATTCCCCCTCGGAGTTCATTCTGGACTTCGCCCGGATTTTGCCGGGGCTGCCGAAATCGAAGGTATATGCCCGGGTGATCATGACCCCCCAGCACGTCAAATCGCTCCAGCAGGCGCTGGAGGACAACATCAAAAAATTCGAGGGGCAGTTCGGGTCCATCAAGGTATTCGGGCAGGACCAGAAAGGGGCGGGGGGGATCGGCTTTCAGAGTTCCGGCAGTAAATGACGGCCGGGTATTTCAATTTAGTTCTGCACACCCATCTCCCCTATGTTTTGGGGCACGGACGCTGGCCGCACGGGACGGACTGGCTCACCGAGGCGGTCTGCGAATGCTATGTGCCGATTCTGCGGGCCATTTCCGAGTTGAAAGCGGAAGGAATTGCCGCACGGGCAACCCTCGGCGTGACTCCCGTTTTATCCGAACAGCTGGCGGACAAACGGCTGGGGGAAGAACTGCATTTTTATCTGAAAGAGAAAAGAGAAGCCGCAAGAGCGGATGTTGAAACGTTTGTACGGGAAGGGCTGGAAAACCGGGCGGAAGTGGCTCGTTTCTGGCTGAAATTTTATGCCGAGACCCAGGAATGGTATTTTGACAAATTCGGCGGCAATCTTATCCCCCATCTGCGCAATCTGCAGAACGACGGGATTATCGAGATTCTGACTTCCGGCGCCACGCACGGCTATTTTCCCCTTTTGGGAACGGATAATTCCATTCAGGCCCAGGTAAAAGAAGCGGTAAAAACCTATCAAAAACACTTTGGGAAAAAACCAAAAGGGATCTGGCTGCCGGAGTGTGCCTATCGTCCCTCCTATCCCTGGGCGCCGCCGGTCGGTGACATCAAGCCTGTTTTGCGCAAAGGGGTTGAGGAATTTTTGCAGGAGAACGGCATCGAGTATTTTTTCATCGACAGCCATCTGCTTAAGGGGGGGAAAGCTTTGGGCACGTACATCGACCGCTTTCCGGCACTCCGATTCTTGAAAGAGCAGGAAGAGAAGGGAACGAAAACAACATCAGAAAGCGAGCGGAGCCCCTACCGGCCGTACTGGGTGGGAGAAGCCAAAGAGAAAAAGCCGGTCGCAATTTTCAGCCGCGACCCGGTGACCACCGTTTTGGTTTGGTCGGGGGAGCACGGGTATCCGGGGGATGGGAATTATCTTGATTTTCACAAGAAACATTATCCCGGGGGGCTTAGGTATTGGAAGGTAACGCGCATCAAGTCGGATTTGGGGGAAAAAGAGGAGTACAATCTTGCAAATGTCGAGAGCCGGCTGGAAGAGAATGCCAACCACATGGTTTCACTGGTCACGCAACAGTTAAAACAGCATTATGAAACGAACAAAACCCCCGGCGTGCTTTCGGCCCTTTACGACACGGAGCTTTTCGGACATTGGTGGTTCGAAGGGCCGCAGTTTCTGAAGAAACTCTGGAAAAAGCTCTCTCAAAACCCGGAGGGCTCCCTTGCCACCGGCAGTCAGGCGCTTGAACTTTCCCCCCCTACCGAAAGGATAAGCATTCCGGAGGGTTCCTGGGGGGAAGGGGGGCATCATTACATCTGGCTGAACAAGGACACGGTTTGGACGTGGGAGAAAATCTATCAAGCTGAAAAAAAGTATCTCGAACTGCTCCAAGCCGCTTCTACGAATGAAAATCTCCAAAGAGTCCTAACCCAGCTGGGGCGGGAGCTTTTGCTTTTGGAGTCCTCTGACTGGCAGTTTTTGATTTCCACTTTTGCCGCGCGGGATTACGCCGAGATGCGCTTTGCCGAGCATTGGGAGAAATTCAACCGGCTGTCCGAAATGGCGCAAAGCATTTTGAAGGGAAACAAATTGAACGAGGGGGAGAAAAATTATTTGAAGGATTGCGAGGAATCGGATAAACTGTTTGCCGATTTTTCGGTGCAGTCGTTTTGGCCGATGGAATATCAATTAACAGAAAAATAAATTCTCCACCTTATTGTTCAGAAAGCTCATTAACATACCACTGTTTGTTAAATTCCAAAAAATCTTCCATCTGTTTTTGCAATACCCCTAACATACCCCCCGACCAAGATGAAAAAGCGGCTGTTCCGTCCATATTTTTAACATTCTCCGGAAAGGTCCGAATGGTGTAAACGGGGTTCTGCAATTCATATTCCTGCCCTAGTGTTTTAAAGTAACTCCCTTCCAGTAAAAATTTTGGTTTCCCTCGAAACTGCAACTCTACAGTAGTAAAATCCTTTGAGGCCAGGGCCTCGGCGGCGTGATTGAGGCAGCGAAATACATCAGCTGGCGCTTTATCTAAACTAACTTTTCTCAAATCGAGAATGAGTTTAGTGGGGTTGATTAACATAGCATAGTGCACCCATATCTGTATTCCCTCATTACGAGGGTCTTTAGATAGTCGTTGGTCTACTCGATATTGAAGGTTGAAATAGTTACTGAAGAGAATAGCCGCAAAAATCAGAAATGAAACTGCCCCAATGATAATAATCCTCTTTGTTCGCAAAATTCAACGACCCACTTTCGCGGTTACACTAACAATATTGGGAGCTACAGAGCTAACGATGAGATCATAACCCGTAAATGTCTTTTTTTGACCATACTCCAGATAAAGACCATATTCGTCATCATCATCTACTACAAAACCATCCTTATCTAAAAACTCAATCGTTGCATTAAATGAAATTGGCTCTCCCGAAAAATTCTGAACCGTCAAACGCCATGCATATTTCCACCACACATCATTTGATTCAGTAACTTTAGCGTCAATCTCAACGATTTCCAAGGGTGTGAATTTCTTTTTTGAGGGAATTGACCGCCCCCCATCTACAACTCCTTTCGTTTTTTCTGGGCCAGACTGTTTAACTTGGTATCGATATGATACTAATACATCGTGACCCACCCATCCAACAATTAAGCCCAAAACCAATCCCAGTACAGCGGCAAATACAGAATGACTCTTCAGAAAATCGCCTCCCGCTATTAAAAATTACTCTTCACTGCGCCCTTATCTCTCGCGAACTTGATACCCTCTTTAATTTTTTGGCTGTAATTCCAATTAGGCACCCACATTGCCGTTCGTTCAACGTCTATTATCGTCGCTTGCGGCATGTTTTTCGGAGAAAATTCTTTCGGGCCGCTGAGTTTCCATGAAGAATCTTCTTTGAAAACTTTTTTCGCAAGGTCGATATCATTAGAGGCAATTCTTACCGACCCCGATTTTTCCAATTTTGATACACACCTCGATGCCAAGTTTACGGTATGCCCCATAGTAGTAATCATAGCAGAGTTTTCAGTACCAACTAATGATATCGCGATAGGTCCAAAGGCAATTCCAATTTTCGGTCGAAAACTGTAAGGGTCTCTTTCTAACATTGCCCTTGCTGCTTGCATTGCTGCTTCAAGAGGTTCCAACTTGCATTCTAAGGGCAAGAAAACTACCATTACTGCATCACCTATGAATTTATCAACAATACCACCGTATGGACGTAGGGCTTCTCCCTCAAACCAAGCGAAGAAATTATTTACCAAATAGGCGCTATCTACCGCTTCCATCCCAGCTGCATACTTGCTGAAACCCGGTAAGTCTGCAAAAAGTATAGCTCCATTCGTTTCAAGTGCAGCTATTGGAAATCTAACAGGATTTATTAAAGCCCCATCGGAGAAATAAACTATTTCATTGACACCATGCTTGTTGAGATAGTCCAATAAGCGTTTGGCACCTTCCATATTTATATAATAAAAAGCAAAGCGGGCGGGCACAAGACCCGCCCCCACAAAAACACGTGAAAAAGGGCTAAAAAAGCGGGAGCCGCCTTCAGTAGGACCGAAGGCGGCTCGATTGCAGAGTTCCGGACCCTGTCCGGAACTTAGGGCAGGTTATCCCAGACACAGCTATCTGGGAGGCTCTTGGTAGAAGGGACTTGACCCTTGAGAAGAGCCAGGCATCCCTCCTGTGTGTTCCATAGAAGGCCAAAGGTTCGGTCGACCCGATTTTGGCCTTCATTTATTATAACCCTCTCGCGAGGAAAAAGTTCCCACTGGAAAAGAGAGGTATCCTTCATTGCGCCAAGGAGATGGTTACGCCCCAGTTGAAGGGGTCTTTTGGAGGGGCGGCGTTCCAGTCCCCCGCGGAGTGGCTGCCGTCCGTCACGTATTTTACCGTGTAGCTTCCCGGGGGCAGGAGAACAATGTCGTCGAAAAGCCGGTTTTTGGAGGCGCCGCCGGCGGGAAGGGTGTTGCGCCAAGTCATTTCCCAGACCGTGCGTCCGGTCTGGTTGTTTTCAATCCAGGCGTAGTCGTACATTTCATCCCGGCTTCCCTCGCCGATGGCGTAGATGCGCAGGGCGGTGGTTTTGGTGAGCCGAAAACGCTGTTCCCGCTCGTCGTCATCCCGGACGCCGACCAGCTTGACCAAAACCTCCTTGGATTCAATTTCCTCGTTGTAGGGGCGGACGGCTTTGGGGTCGAAGCTGCCGGGAACGCCGGCCACCACGATCCCCCAGTGGTCCTGGTCGTAGGGGGCCGTGGAGTTCCAGTCGCCAAAGGAGTGGGAGTCATCGGTGACGTAGCGGACCAGATATTTGCCCCGTGGGAAATGGACAATGCCGTCGAACATCCGATTTTTGTCCGCCCCGCCGGCCTGCTCGGTGTTGGAACGGGTCATTTCCCAGACCCGCTGGCCGGTGGCGGCGTCTTCAATGTAGCCGAAGTCGGCAAAGGTGTGGTCCCCTTCGGAATATTCGCCGATGCAGTAGATCCGCAAATCCATCGGCTTGTCCAAGACAAAACCGGTGGAGAGAAGCTCGTTGTCCCCCACCCGGAGGAACTGCACCACGACCGGCTCCTTGACCGGCTCGACCGGGACGATTCTTTTCTGCCCCGGCTCGGCCAAAAGCGAAATGCCCCAGAATTCCGGATCGTACGGGGGCGGGGAGTTCCAGCGGCCGAAGGTGTGGGAATCGTCGGTGAAATAAACCATTTGATAATCCCCCGCGGGGAGCGAAATTTTGCCGAAAAACTTGCGGTTTTTTTCCGCCCCCCCGGCATGCTCGGAGCGGGAATGGACAAGCTCCCAGAGCTTTTTGCGGGAGCGCATATCCTGAAGGTAGCCGCCGTCGGCCGGCCGGTCGTACGATTTGGGATTTTCGCCGAGGCAGTAGACGGTGAGGGAGGCCGGTTCGGAAAGCTTGAAGTTCAAACTCTTGAAGCTGGAGTTGCGGGGCCGGGTGATGGAAAGGGAAACCTTAGATTCCAGCGGGTCGGCCGCCAGCGGGCGGAGGACGTTTTTCTCTGCCGTGGCGGTGAAGTAAAGTTTGCGGCGGTCCTTTTCGGAATAGAATTTGTCCGTGTTGCCGAAGAAACGTTTGAGCCCTTCAAAAAAGCCGTTGTCATTCCAGTCGGAATTAAAGTAGTAGAACTGGTCTTTGCCGATTCCGCAGTAGTAATACAGGGCGTATTTGCCGGCGGGGAGGTTGACTTTGGCCTCCACCTTCGCGGTTCCCTTTTTTCCCCAGAATTTGCCGGGGCGCAGTTCGCGGGCCATCGACCAGACCGGCTTCCTGGTTTCCAAATCCAGAATCCACCCGTAGGCCAAAGCGTAATCCTCCCGCCCTTCCCAATCGTCCCAATCATCCCAGTCATCCTTGCCATAATCCGGCTTTATCCCCATCCCGGTAATCGAAATGGAAAGGGGCTGGCTAATTTGAAAGCGTTCCACCCGCAGCTCACCGGGGCCGAAATCGTTCCAGTTGACAATAGGGGTCTGCTGCGCTTTGGACAGGACAAACGAAAAAATGAAGCTTACGAGTAAGCTAAGTATCAGGGATATAACACGCCACACACTCATCATCTCATCATACGCCCCCGAAGGGGGGTAAGTTTCAGATTTGTTGGGAGTTAAAGCCGGACTGGAGCCCGGCCTGCAAGTATGAGGGGGTTCGCAAACCGTCCCCACAAATCAAATTAAAAGTCCGTTTTGCCGCTGAAGGTGAACTCCCGGATGCGGAGGGCGGGGACGTGGATGCCGCCCACGGCGTCCCACCAGGTATTGACGAGCTTCTTTTCGCGGGACAACTCCACCACGTTGGAGAAGGCCTTCACCATGCTTTCGGTAAAGCGCAGGTTTTTGACCCCGTGCTTGATTTGGCCATTCTCGATCAGAAAAACACCGTCACGGGTCATACCGGTCATCGTGGCCTGGGGTGGGTCCAAAAAGCCGTTTAAGTAATGGAAGCGGGTGACCAAAAGCCCCTTGCCGACGTTTTTGACCATTTTGGCAAGCGTGGCGCTGCCGCCCTTCATTCCGATATGCATGGGAACCGCCCCCTGAGCGGAAGCGTCCGGCGTCAGGGCGTGGCCGGTGGACTTTTTTCCTTCCTTGGCGGCCGTCAAACTGTCGTACACCACTCCCTTGGCTATGCCTTTGTCCACCATCGTCACCTTCTTTTTGGCCGTCCCTTCGAAATCGAAAGGAAATGGGAGGGCCGTTGAATCCGTGGCGTCATCGTAGATGGTAACGTTCGGGCCGAAGACCTGCTGGCCGATTTTTCCTGCCAGGCAGGAGGACTTTTCCTGAAAGGCGACCGAGCCGAAGGAAACGAAGGAGAGCCATTCGAACAGATTCCCCACCGCCACCGGCTCCAAAACCACTTCGTACTTTCCCGGCGGGACTTCTTTGGGATGGCGGGCGGTCAAACACTTTTCGATGGAGGTTTCCGCCAGTTCGTCGAAGTCCAGTCTCTTCACGTTCTGCGCCAGCCCTTCGGAATAGCCGGAGGAGTCGTCCGACATCGTGATTAAATTGATGGAGGCGGTGGTGGTGGGCTGGTAGGCCCGGATGCCGTTGGTGTTCAGGACCGCCAGCTCCCCCTCGCCAGTTTTGAGCGAGCCGTAGGCCTGCAAATTTTGCTTGGCGGCCTTTTCAAAAATCTTTTTCAAAACCGCTGCCCGCTCCTTGGGACCGAAAGCGGCCGTGGCCTTGTAATAGGAAGTCAATTTTGGATATTTCTGCTTCTCCGGCAGGCCGTTGAAGTGGGGCAGCTCCAACTGGTGGCGGGCGATTTCCAAAGCGGCGTTCAAAGCCCGGGAGAGGTCCGGCTTTTCAAAGGTATTCGTGGAGGCCACGCCGATTTTCTTTCCCAGAACAACACGAAAGTAAACGCGGGAATTGTTTTCCGCCACGTTTTGGTGGATGATTGAGTTGGCATAGCGGGTCAAGCCGGAATTGGAGCCGACGAAAACCGCTTCCGCCTCATCCGCGCCCGATTTCTTCAACAACGGTTCAAGCGCGGCGAAGATTTTGCTTTTTCCAATCATCGGGTCGCTCCCACCGTTACGCCCCGGAAACGGGCCGGCGAGGCGCCGTGCGCCACGTGGGCGGTTTGAATCGGCTCCCCTTTGCCGCAGTTCGGAACCCCCCAGACGTGCCAGTGTTTCTCGTTCGTGACGGCATCGCAGGAGTTCCAGAACTCCGGGGTGATGCCGGTGTACATCAGGTTGCGGTACAATTGACCTACTTTTCCGTCCTTGATTTCCCAGGCCGCCTCGCAGCCGAATTGGAAATTCAGCCGCCGGTCGTCAATCGACCAGCTTTTGTTGGTGTCGATTAGAAGCCCGTCTTTCGTATCGGCAATCAAGTCGGCCAGCGTCCATTCTCCCGGCAAAAGGTTGATATTGGTCATCCGGATTAAGGGGATCCGATTCCAGCCGTCGGCCCGCATCGTGCCGTTGGAGGAAGCGCCGATGATGGGAGCCGTTTCGCGGGAGGTCAAATAGCCGACGAAGAGCCCTTCCCGGATGATGTCGGCGCGCTGGGCTCTTACTCCCTCGTCGTCATAGCCGAAGGTGCCCAAACCGCCCGGCGTGGTGGCGTCGGCGACGATGTTCACCCGGCCGGAGCCGTAACGCAACTTCCCCAATTTGTCAAGCGTCATAAAGCTGCCGCCGGCCAAAGAGATTTCTGTGCCCAAGACCCTGTCGAGTTCAATCGGGTGGCCGCAGGATTCGTGCACCTGCAAAGCCATCTGGGAGCCGGTGATGATAATATCTTTTTTTCCGGCGGGGCAGTTCGGCGCGGAAAGCAGTGCCACGGCCTCGTCGCGCACCCGCTCGGCGTTTCCCAACAAATCCATCTCCTCGATAAATTCCCAGCCGCGGGTGGCGAAGTCGCCGCCGTGGGAGTTTGGGTAGCTACGGCGCTGAAGGTTTCCCTCGTCCGCCGCTGTGGCCGTGTAGCCGGCACCCGATTCGAGGATTTTCTGCTCGATGATCGAGCCCTCGGTGGAAACGAAAATTTTCTCCGTGTCAAAAAAGTTCATCGTTGCCTCCGCCACCACGATTTTGGGATGTTTTTTCAATATATCGCAGCAGGAGACGAGAAGATTGATTTTGTCATCCAGGGAAACCAAAAAAGGGTCCTTGCGGACGGCGGTGACGAATTTATCCCGGTAGGATTCCACGGGGGCCAGACGGACTTTTTCCTTGGCCACGGTGGCCGAGGCCCGGGCGATTTCCAAGGCCTGGTTGGCCGTTTTTCTCATTTCGGCCCCGGAGAGCTTGGAACTGGAGGCAAATCCCCAGCCGCCGCCTATCAATACGCGGATGCCAAAGCCGGCGTCGTTCAAACGGGAAAGGGATTCCACCTTGCCGTCTTTGACCACGATGGTTTCGGCCTGGGCGCGGACATGCCGGGCATCCGCATAGTCCACCTTTTTGGATTTCAGGTATTTGATTACGTCCAGCAACTCTTCTTTCACATTTCCTCCAAAACTCTTTGGTGCCGACGGAAGATACCCGGCATTTGGTAAAGCGCCCAATTTAGACCGCTATTTGCGCGGAGTCAAGAACCGTTTAAGCTCGTGCCTGTGCTCCAGCACGCTTTCGATTCCTTCATACCGGCACTTCCAACTCGCCGTGCGGACGGCCTGCCGCAAGGCGGCTTTCCAGCTTTTTCCTTTCAGCGTTGCGGAAAGAAAACCGGCGGCGAAGAAATCCCCCGCGCCGGTTTGCTCCGGGTTTTTCACTCTTGGAGCCGGACAGGAAATTGCGGAAAGCGTTTTGTTGCGATAGGCCAAAACCGCTCCTATTTCGGCGAGGGTGACGATTATAACCTGCCATTTTTTCCTTCCCCATCGGCGGCAAAAACGAATCAGGTTCTTCCGGCTGAAAGGCGTTCCGGCCACCAGTTCCCATTCCCGCTGGTTCATTTGGACGAAGTCGGCATCCAAAAAGACCGGCCAATCTTTTGGAATCCTCCTGAACCGCGCTCCATTTTTCCGGATTCCCAGAAGCAGCGAATGATAATCAACATGGATGACGCCGGCGTATTTACGGCGAAACTTCTGAAACAATCGGGGAGAGATTTCCCAGCCGGAAATGAAATTGAGCAATAGGGCATCCCCCTGCAGGGCCGGCCTCAAATCCGACCAAGCGAATTTGGGAACCGGATGCTTCAGGATTTCCCGTTTCTCGCCGTTTGGCAGATAAAGGAGGCGGACCTGATTGGTTTTTTGTTTCAGTTTCCGAGCATGGTGCCAGTCCAGATTGTTCAAACCCGGGGTAAGATTTCCAACTTTTGGCCAAACGTTTTTTCCAAGAAAGGCGACGGGATGAATTTTGGTCTCCGGCAAAAGTGAAGCGAGGGCGACGAGGTTGTATAAAATACCCCCATAGGAATGCTTTTGTTTTCGTTTGTGGATGATGAAGTCCTCGTTGATGGAGCCAAGGACGGCGATTTTATGGGGCGACAACGGGTTTTTCCGATTTTTCAAGCCAGTGTTCGACGGCCCGGCAAACCTCGCTCGTTCCTATCAAATCCATACACTCCAGCGGGTGGTCTTTGCGACGACAGGCAGGACTGTAACAGGGGGAGCAAAAAATCCTTTTAAACAGAACTGTTTTTTTATCCGTCCAGGGGGCGATTTCATCCGGGTCGCCGGCTCCGGCCAAAACGACGACGGGGATTCCGGCGGCGGCCGCCAGATGACCGGCGCCGGAGTCGTTCCCCAAAAACAAGCGGCTTTTCTGGAGCAAATAATACAATTCGAAAAGTGAAGTTTCACCCGCCAGATTGACCGGCGAGGCGCCGGTTAAACGGGCCACTTCTTCGCAGCTTGGGCGGTCGTGGGGGGCACCAACCAAAACCACCCGCATCTTTTTCGCCCCCACCAGCTCCTTAACCACTTCGGCGAACCGGCCGGCAAACCAGCGTTTGGCCGGGCCCACCGAGCCGGGGGCTATGCAGACCAGATTGTGAAATCCGCCCACTTTTTTCTCCAAAATTTCCGCCTCTTCCTTATTCAACCGCCTCGGCCAGACCTGCAAGGGCGGGATACTCAACTTTTGTCCGGCAATTAACTCGATTAATTGGCAATAAAAACGGACACGGTGCGGACGTTCGCCATCAAGGGAATATGGAAGCGAACGGGTAAGGAACATTTTGCGCCCTTCGGCGGAGAATCCCACCCGTTGCGGAATACGGGCCAGCCGGAACATCATCGCGGAGGAGAAGGAATGTGGGAAGCAAACGGCCAAATCAAATTTTTTCTTTTTCAAGGCGGAGGCGGCGCTGAAAAGCCGGGAAATTTTGCGTCCGCCCGAAACCTTCTGTAGGGGAATGACTTCCTCAGCAAAAGGACACGAGGCAAAAAGTTCTGCAAGGTTTTCACGGACAAGGATGGTTATAGCGGCATTTGGAAAAAGCTGATGCAGCGCCTGTAAGGCCGGTGTGGCCATTACGGCGTCTCCGAGCCAGTTGGGCATCCGGACGGCAATTCGGTTCACAAACGGGAAGAAAGTATTTGGGGGGCGATTTGAAAAGAAAAAGCTTCAGAAAAGTATTTTTTTCTCCCCTTGGATGGGCGAGGCGGATTTGAAAACGCCGGTTTTATAATCGACCAGATTTTTCCATTTGCGGTGCATCCAGAGGTAATGGTCGGGATGCTTTCGCACCAGTTCCTCCAACAGGGATGTGTACGCCTGGGTCAGACGCAGAATCTCCTCTTCCCGGTTGGCAGAAGGGTTCGGCAAAAGTGCGGGGAAAATCACCGGTTTGAATTTCCATGGCCCCGTGCGCACGAGAAAACCGACGATGATGGGAAGCCCCAACCGCACGGCAAAAGCGGCCGGGCCTTTGGAAACGGTTGTAGGCCGGCCCATAAAGTTGACCAAAATGCCGTCTTCGCCGACGTATTGGTCGGAAACGAAGGCGACCAGCCGGCCTTCGGAAAAAGAACGCACCACGGCGCGGGTGGCAATGCCGGTTTTGATGATGCCCCCTCCCTGCCGCATTCTATTCTTGTCAGTCCAGCGGTCAACGAAAGGATTACGCTGTTCTTTTACCACTACATCAAGGGGAAAACCGGACTGGCGGATGTAGGCCCCGATAAGCTCCCAATTGCCGAAATGGCCGGTTACCAGAACGACTCCCTTCCCTCCTCTTGCCGCTTCTCGCAAATGCTCAATATCTTTCCCCTCAAACCGGCTTTCAAAGAAATTCTTATCCAGTCGCCGGAAGCGGGCGAATTCCGCAATCGTCAGCCCCACGTTTTCAAAGGCGCCTTTAGCCAAAGACGGGCTCAATCCCGCAAGTTCAAGATTGGTTTCCGCCACCCGGCGGCGGAAGGGGGAAAGCCGGTAATAAATGGCGCCAAACTTTCGACCCAGCCAAGCGGCAGAGTCTCTTGGCAAGCAGGCAAAAAGCAGGCCAACGACATCTAATACGAGAAATTCAAAAAGGTGTTTAAGTCTGTGCATGATTTTGTGCTTTCATCGGTTTGCATTTCAAAGAAAATACCAGACACAATCAAAAGCAAGGAAAAGGAAGTGTCTGTCAAGCGGGATTTGTTTTTTACGTAAAAGAGAGGGATATCCTAGGAACGAACAAGATGTTACTTTTGAAGCGGTCTGGGTAATCGGCTTCTTATTTCGGCTTTAGTCGCTTTAAAAGTTCGCTTCCCTTCTCTTTAAGTTCCTCTTTTTTCTCTTCAAGCAAGCTTTCTTTTTTCTGCTGAGCGCCGGGGAGGGATAGATTGATTTTCGGGTCGGCGCCGGTGCCGGTCAGGGCGAAGGAGACCGGGATTTTGCCCTGCGGGTCTTTCATCATTTCCAAAAGGGCCGGCGGCAGACCGAAGCGCTCGGCCGCTTCGGGGGTGATCCGGGAATCCACAACAAAGTCCAAAACCCCGTCCAACCCCAGCGTACCGGTCGATTTGAAATCCCCCAAGGGCAGGCCGAAATTGAGCGGATTGAATATGAGTCGGCCGTCCTGCATCCGGAAAAGAGCCTTTAGATTTTTAAGCGGGAGTTCCTTTTTCCAGTCCTGCCCCAATTTTTCACCGAGTTTGGCCAAAGGGCCGAAGCGGACCAGCTTGCCGGAATCGATGTTCCAGTTGCCGTTGGCGGACATCGAGCGCATGATTTCGGAGGCGACCAGGCCGGCGCCAGAGAAATTGCCGGAAAGATTCATTTTACCGAACACCGTACCCTTGAGCGGGGTGACGGCGGAGAACAGCTCGTTGGCCTCGATGTCGCTGGCTTGAATTTTGACGTCGAACTCCGGCCGGGATAGATCAACCATATTGCGGGTCAAATCCCCTTCCACCTTACCGTTTAGCATATCCATTTTGAATCCATTCATACGGATGACGCCGTCGTCGATTTTAACTGGCGATCGGAAATTGGAAAAAGGGAGCTTATTGATGACTCCTTTGCCAATGGAGATACTGCCCGAGCCGTTCCAGTCCGGAAGGGGAACGGTGTCCACCTTAACTTTGCCGTTGGGCAACCGCTCCGGCGGCGGCATAAGCTGGTCTAAGTCCAGAAACTGCGAACGGAATTCGAAGGTTGCGGAGGCAGGCACTTTTCGCTTAGTGGCCGCCCAGGCGACGGCGTTGGCCACTTTGCCGTCAATGGAAATGTCCGAGCGGCCGGCCTTGAGGGCCAGCTTGAGCTGGCTGATATCCTTGCCGGAAAAACCGATGTCGGCGTTCAAATCACTGATTGGGTATTTTGATTTGGAAGAGGAATATTCCACGTTCTTTACGATCAGCCGGCCGTTCAAACTAAACGACTCTTTGTTCTTGGCCGAGCCGGAGAGTGAGATATCGGGGGAAAGTTCGCCGGAGAGTTTGGTCTCGGCCATATTCAAAAGCCCGGGCAGAACGGCCAGGTTCAATTTCCCCTTCAAATCCAAAACAACATTCTGTTTTTCCCAGTCCTGGACGGACAGGTCGACGCGAAACGGCTCTCCGCCCCAGAAACCGTTGGAGGTGGTCAAATTCAGCCGTTTTTCCCCCAAATCGACTTTCGTTTCCAGCTTTTCAATTCTGATTTTTTCCTTAACCTCGGGTGCGGAAAGCTCGAAGCCGTTCACCACCACACCCAACTGCCCCTGCACGGGGGAAGCGAAACGAATCTGACCACTTACTCTCCCTTTTCCAGCAAGTTTCCACTCTTTGGCGGCGGCTGGCAGAAAGGCGGCGAAGCTTTCCTTCAGCTCGGCGGCCGAAAATTCCTCCGATTTGATGTCGAAGCGGCCTTTTTTCTTCCCGCGCAGGCCGGAGAGCTCGCCGGAGGCCAGAAGGGCTATCTGGCCGAAGCGGAAGGAGGCGCTGCGAAACTCCATTTTATCCTGTTCTAGCGAATACCCGAAATTGTACGCAATCTCCGGCACCAGCTTGTCCGTTTCAAATTTTTGTTTGGGGGAGCGGTAGCGAACCAGCCCGGAAGTCAGCTTGCCGGAAAAGTCGAGCTTCTTCTCTTCTTCCCGATAGGCCGATTTGCTTTCCCAGTTCAATCGGGAAAGGAACAAAATGGTGCCGGTGGAGTCGTTGCGGTAGCGAAGCTGACCGTTGGAGAGCGCCAGATTTTCAACCAGGAGAAAAACAGCACCGCCCCCCTTCGTTTTTTGCGTATCGGTGGAAGGGACGAACCAGTCGGCGACGTTGCTTTTGCCGCTGGGGCGAACCTCGTAGCTGACCACCGGAGCGCCCAGTTCCAGCGAGGTTATCTCAATCTGTTTTTTCAAAAGGGGCAGAATTTTGACCGCCACGGCGATTTTTTGGGCGGAAAACAACAACGAATCATTGAACCCGGGCTTATTTCTTACTTTGACGTCGGTCAAATTGAGCTTGATTTTTCCCCAGGCGGAAAAGGAGGCGTCCCCCACGGAAACCGGCCGCTGGAGGGCCTGTTGTGCCTTGGGCAAAACCAAAGCCAAAATTCGTTCCTTGGTGAAGTAAAAATATAAAACCGCGGCTCCGGCAATCCAGAACAAAAGGAGCCCGCCGAAAATCCAGAGGACTCCCTTGAGCAGCTTTTTCATCAAAATTCCAGCGACTTTCCGGGTTCCAGAATCACCACTTTGGAACCCTTAATCTTGGAGGCGAAGGATTTGGGGTCCTGTTTGATTATATCCCAAGTGCTGTAGTGCATCGGCACGACGGTTTTGGGTTTCAAAAATTCCACGGCCTTGACGGCGTCCTCCGGCCCCATCGTGAAATTGTCGCCGATGGGGAGAAGGGCCACTTCCAAGGGATTCATCTGGCCGATGAGCTGCATATCCATGAAAAGGGCCGTGTCGCCGGCGTGGTAGAGATTTTTCCCTTCCACCGTGACCACAAACCCGCAGGGATTGCCCAAGTAGAGCATTTCTCCGTCTATTTGATCCCCCGAGCCGTGGTGGGCAATGGTCAGCTTCACCCGGCCGAAGGGAAAGGCGTGGCTGCCACCGATATGCATCGGATGAACGTTGCACCTTTTGGATCCGCAGTACCCCTCTGCCAATTCGAAGGGGCCGATAACCGTGGCTTTGGTCCGTTTGGCGATCGCCACGGTGTCGCCTAAATGGTCGCCGTGGCCGTGGGAGACCAGAATATGAGTGGCTTGAAGCTCTTCCGCCTTGACCGGGGTTACGGGGTTTCCGGTGATAAACGGGTCAATAAGAATTTTGTACTGACCCGTTTCCAAAAGAAAAGCGGCGTGTCCGAACCAGGTAAGCTTGGCCATTTTCCCTCCTTAAAAAACCTCAATCGTCTATAACCTGCTCAATGATGCCGCCCCCAAGAACCAAATCGCCGTCATAAAAAACCGCCGACTGGCCGGGGGTAATCGCCCGTTCGGGGGCATCGAATATCACTTCCGCCTTCCCTTCACCAAGCGGGGTTATACTCGCCGGCTTTTCTTTGGCGAGGTAGCGGATTCGAACCGAAACGTTTATTTTCTTTTTCGGCGCAGCAATCGATACCCAATTCACTTCCTGAACAATAAAAGCCCGCTTCCAAAGCTCGGAGTCGTAGGCAAGATAGACAGCCCTGCGGGACGGGTCAATTTTTTTGACATAAACCGGCTGGCCGAAGGAAATGCCCAACCCGTGGCGCTGGCCGATAGTATAGTGGTAAACGCCATCATGCGCACCGACCTCCCGGCCGTCCGGCCCGATTATAGGGCCGGCTCCGGATGCGCCAGCAAATTCGGAAACAAAGCGCCCATAGTTGCCGTCCGGGACGAAACAGATTTCCCGGCTTTCCGGCTTGTTGGCGGCGGACAGTCCCATCTCCCGTCCTTTTTGGCGTACCTCGGCTTTGGTCATCTCGCCAAGTGGAAAGAGGGTTTTAGAAAGTTCTTCCTGCGTCTGTCCCCAGAGAAAATAGCTCTGGTCGCGGGACAAATCGGCGGCCTTCATCAAGATGAACCGTTCCCGTTCCTCCGAGAATTCAATTCGGGCATAGTGCCCCGTGGCGATTTTCATTGCGCCGTACAGGCGCGCCTTTTCCCACAGGGCGCGGAACTTGATGAAACGGTTGCACTGCACGCAGGGATTGGGGGTGCGGCCGGAAATATACTCCGAGGTGAAATCGGAAATCACCGCCTCGAAGAACGGCTTCTGAAAATCCAGAACGTAATGCGGGAAGCCGAAGCGTACCGCCGCCTGGCGGGCATCCGCCATCGATTCCAAAGAACAGCAACGGCCATCCAGATGGACATCGCCGCCGACTTTGGAATAATCCCAGAGCTTCATCGTAACACCAACGACCGGATGTCCTTCGGAAGCCAGCATACAGGCGGCCACGGTGGAATCGACGCCGCCGGACATGGCGGCTAAAATCAAATCCTTCAATTTACCTCTACAATCTCCTTGGACAAGGCCTTCAAGCGTTCTACAATGGGCGGGAGAACGGAGAGGAAGTAAACGACCTCCTCTTCCGTATTGTCCCGGCCAAAACTGACGCGGATAGAACCCAATGCCTCCCGCTTGGAAAGGCCCAACGCCATCAAGACGTGGGAGGGTTCGGTGGCGCCGGAGGTGCAGGCGGAGCCGGAGGCGACGGCAATTCCTTCCATATCCAGCCCGACGATGACGGCTTCGCCGTCGATGCCGGGGAAGGAAATGTTGAGCGTATTTGGCAACCGCCGCTCAAGTGAGCCGTTTATCCGAAAATCCTCCACCTTCTCTTTTAAACCTCTATACAGCTTCTCGCTGAAAGCCGCAAACTTTTTTTCGTCCGCCTCCATCCGCACCGAAGCCGCTTCACAGGCCTTGGCAAAGCCGATAATTGAAACAAAATTTTCCGTCCCGGCGCGCCGGTTCTGCTCGTGGCCGCCGCCTACCAAAATTGGGTTAATTTTGACGCCGCGGCGTACCCACAAGGCGCCGACACCCTTTGGACCGTAAAGTTTGTGAGCGGAAATGGAAAGCAAATCGACCCCCAATTCACCGACGTTGATGGGCCGCTTGCCGGCCATCTGCACGGCGTCGGTGTGGAATAGAATACCCTTCTCGCGAGCGATTCTGGCTAACTCTGCAATCGGTTGGATGGTACCGGTTTCGTTGTTGGCGGCCATTATCGAGACCAAAACCGTGTCCGGGCGGATTGCCTTGACCAGTTCCCCTGGCAAAACGATTCCTTCCCTTGTTGGCGGCAAATAGCTGACTTCGAACCCCTGCTTGACCAGATGATGGGCCGATTCCAGAACGGCGTGGTGCTCGATTTGGGAGATGATGATGTGCTTGCCGCGATGGGCGAAGGCCTGTGCGATGCCGAACAAGGCGAGATTGTCCGCTTCCGTGCCGCCGGAGGTGAAGATGATTTCCGAGGACTTGGCGCCAATGAAGGCGGCCACCCTCTCCCTTGCCCCTTCCAAAGCCACCTTGGCCTCCCGGCCGAAGGTGTGGATGGAGGATGGGTTGCCGAAATTGGCAACCGCCTCGGTCATTGCCTGCCAGACCTCTGGGGCGATGGGCGTTGTGGCATTGTGGTCAAAGTACACCCTGCGCTTCATAACTGATAAAATATAACCAATTTCTATTCTTGTTGCCAATGCTTTAACCTCACCCTAACCCTCTCCATAAATGGAGAGGGAATTGAAAAGCAAGATGGTTGACAGAAATTGCCGGAAAAAGTAAATTCTTTCTGGTTTTGTGAAAACTCTGGCCCCATCGTCTAGTGGCCCAGGACGGGTGGTTCTCAGCCATCAAACCGGGGTTCGACTCCCCGTGGGGCTATTTTTTATTTCGTAAAATCATGAACAAGCACTCCATCGTGCAACGAGTTCAATCCTCCCTCTCCCGCTTTTCTCACCCCAAATACTTTATGAACTCGCAGCGATTTGAGAAGGAGAAATTGGACACCCCCTTCGTTTTGCGGACACCGATTGTAAGGGGAATTTCGGCAAACCACTTTCGGGAAATCAGAAACCTTCGAAAAGAGAAGATTTTCAAACTATGTAAAGCGCTTTTGGAGGAAAGGGACGGAAATTTGGGGGATATTGCGTTTGACTGGGTGTATCGATGTAGAAGGCGATACAAAAAGAAGGATTTCAGAACGTTTGAACGATGGCTGAAAAAATATGTCAAGAGCTGGGGGTCGTGTGACCATTTGTGTGTGCATCCTTTGGGGCATTTGATTCTGCAATATCCCGAACTGGCCGTAAAGACCAAAAAATGGGCGTACTCCAAAAACCATTGGAAACGGCGGGCGGCGGCGGTGGCGCTGATACCTGCGTTGCGAAGAAAATTACTGCTGGAAGAAGCGTTTCAAACGGCGGATGTTCTGTTGCAGGATGAGGAAGATTTGGTGCAGAAAGGATATGGGTGGATGTTGAAGGAGGCCAGCAACCGGTTTCCGAAAGAGGTTTTCCGGTATGTGATGAAAAACCGTCAGAAGATGCCGAGAACCGCTTTGCGATATGCGATTGAAAAATTGCCAACGTCGTTGAAAAAAGAGGCAATGCGGAAGGATTGGCAAAAGGAGGATTAAATGCCCCGCAACCAGCATTCGCTGATTGCAGACGAGCCCCTTTGGACGGTTCGGAAAGCGCCACCGGGGTGCTGCAAGGATGCCAATAAGTACGATTCCGGTTTCATTTCACTTTGTATTATAAAGTACTTGACATTACAAATTTTGCCGATATAATATACAGGTGATTGGGATGACGGACGAACCAGCACGAAGAGACCCGAAAGAGGCGCTGGAAGACCTCCGCTTTATCCGCTCCACGATGGAGCAGGCCTCTTCTTTCACGGGCGTCCCGGGCAAGGGGCTGGTGGTGATGGGCCTGACTGCCATTGGAGCGTCAATTCTGGCTTCCAAACAACCGACCAGTCCAAAATGGCTTTTGGTCTGGCTGGCGGAGGCGGCCTTGGCTTTAGCTATCGCCATTTTTGCCATCCGGCAGAAAGCTCGAAAGTCCAACCAACCCGCCTTTTCCGGTCCCGGGTCAAGATTCATTTTGAGTTTGGCACCGCCGCTTTTCGCGGGAGCACTGCTTACGCTGATTCTGTACCAAGACATTTTCCCCCATCTACCGGGTCTATGGCTTTTGCTTTATGGCACCGGGGTGGTCACCGGCGGCGCTTTCTCCATCCGGGTGGTGCCGATGATGGGCTTCTGTTTCATGCTGGCGGGAGCCGCGGCACTTTTTTCTCCCGCCGGCTGGGGAAATACCTATATGCTAATCGGTTTCGGAGGATTGCATATAGTTTTTGGATCCATCATTGCCCGGAGATATGGTGGTTAGGGAGAGTGTTTTAACCATGGAACAATCAAAAAATAACCGGGGCAAAGACCGGGTTTTGCGGGTGGTAAAGAGTTTTGCAGCCAAGCCGGCCGAAACCCCCAGTCGCTTGATTCATGAGCGGATACGGCTGGGCATCGTCAGCGCGCTGGCGGTCAATCCCGCTTTGAGCTTCAACAATTTGAAAAAGCTGTTAAAAACCACGGACGGCAATTTGAGCGTGCATGCCCGCAAATTGGAAGAAGCCGGATTGGTGAAATGCAGCAAATCCTTTGTCGGGCGAATGCCGAAAACGGAGTACAAAATCACCGAAGCCGGGCGGCGGGCGCTGGGACGGTATCTGGATGAGATGGAAAATCTGATTGACATTATGCACGAGCAGTAAAAAAATTTTGCCCGAGTACTTTGCAAGGCAAAGTGCTTTTTTGAAATCGAACTTTTCACTGAAAGGAGCCGTTGATGACGACAACCGCCATACCGAAACCGCCGGAAAGCCTGCCCGCCCTGCCTGAAATGGGAGATAAAACCCGTTTAGGACTTTCCGTTCTTGGTGCGGCTTTTATTTTGGGGGTTTGGGGCGACCTTTCGCTACGGCAAACCCCTTGGGGGCTTAACATTTCACTTTGGATCACTTTCCTTTTTTCCTTTCTTGTCCTGCTCGCCCGCCGGTGGAACAACAATCCGTCCAAAGACACACGATGGTTGACACTGTTAGCCATTCCTTTTGCCGCCGGATTTGCCTGGCGGGATTCCGACTTCCTAACGTTCCTGAACGTTGTTGCGGTTTTAACAGCGTTGACGCTTTTGACTATGCGGTCGCAAGCCATTCCGCTCCGAGTCGCCGGGTTTGTAAAATATCTTTGGGGAGCCGTCTTTACGGCCTTGAACGCCATCGCCGGCGTTTTCCCCCTTTTATTTATCAAAATCAAATGGGACGAAATTCAGAGTGAGGGATGGAGCAAAAAAGCCCTGCCCATCGGACGCGGCATTTTGATCGCCCTTCCAATTGTTTTGCTGTTCGGCGCCCTTTTGATGGCCGCCGATGCGGTTTTTGAAGGGATGGTGAAAAAGATTATAAACATCGAAATAGCGGAGGAGATTTTAAAACATCTTTTCTTCACCGGCTTGGGCACCTGGATTGCGGGAGGGATTTTCCACGGAATTTTCTTCTCCAAGGAAATACGCCTGCCGGAAAATCCGCTTTCCCGATCGTTGGTTATTGGAAACACCGAAACGACCATCGCTTTGGGGCTTTTGAATCTGCTTTTTTTGGGTTTTGTTCTCGTTCAGTTCCGTTATCTTTTTGGGGGCGCCAATCTGGTCGAAGTCACGTCGGGGCTGACCTATGCCGAATACGCCCGCCGGGGGTTTTTTGAACTGGTGGCGGTCGCCGGTTTGGTTTTGCCCCTGCTTTTGGGCTGGCACTGGCTTTTGCCAAAAGAGAATCCAAAATCCAAAAAACTCTTTCAGGTATTGGCGGGGGCTATGATTGTCCTTCTTTTCGTAATAATGGTTTCCGCCGTCAAACGGATGCGGCTTTACCAGAGCGAATACGGGCTCACCGAGCAGCGGCTTTACGCCACCGCGTTTATGGGCTGGCTGGCGGCGGTCTTCGTCTGGTTCGCCCTGACCGTTTTGCGCAACCGGCGGGAACGTTTTATGTTCGGAGCGGTCGTAACCGGTTTCGTGGCCATATTTGCGCTCCAAGTAATCAATCCGGAAAACCTAATTGTCCGCACCAACGTTTCGCTGGCACAGACCGGCAAGGACTTTGACGTCGATTATGCCGCCACCTTGAGCGACGACGCACTCCCCGCCATCGTTGGAGCGCTGCCCTTCTTAAAGGAAGCCGAACAAAAGAAAGTGTTTGACCGTGTGATTGCACCCAGGCTGGCGTCTTCTCAAAAGTCGGACTGGCGTACCTGGAGTTGGAGCCGTTATCAAGCCGAGAAAGTGCTTGCGGAATACCGAACGCCTTTTGAGAATATTATGAAATCGTGGAATTACGAAAATTCGCCGATTCTGGGATTTTCTACAGCTTTTTGAGTATAACGGAATCTAAACCTTGGCCGCTTCTTCTTTCTTCACCCACCCCTTGACACCGTTGGGCAAAAGCACTTCAAGGTAATCTTCACGTTTTTCCAGAATCTGGAAGGTCAGCCCTTCGTGGCCGAGCAGCTGGGTGACGAAATCCTCGCCGGGGCCGGATTTGACCGGAGCTTCCTTGGCGATAAGGACACCCTTCGGAACTTTTGACCAACTCCAACTCAAGTAGAAACCAAGAGCAAAAACCCCCAAAAGAATTCCAACCAGCCAAGTACCCCAGCGCAAGAGGAACGCCCGGGATTTAAACCAGATACGAAGGGTGATTATGCCGGTAAAAAGGAAGTAGTATACCGTGCCCCACAAGGCCCAAGTACCTAAAGGAAACAGTTCGGTGAAAAAAGCCAAAGGCGGGGAGGAAAGGGTTCCCTTGTCAATAGTGAATTGGGAGACAAAGCGCAAATTTCCCTCGATATCGTCATCCCCCGGAGAAAGCTTTTGTGCCCGCAACAAGTAGAGAACTGATTGGCCGATTGCTTTGGTTTTGAAGTGGGCAGAGGCCAGATTATAATACAAAGCCGGCGTGCGCACCCCCTGCTCTGTCAGTTGTTCGTACAGTTGAATGGCGCCAAGGTAATTTTGAGCGTCGTACAGCCGGTTGGCCTCGGCAAAAAGCTTTTTGGGGTCGTTTTCTTGCCCCCAAACGACTGGAACCGCAAACAAGAAAACGGCCAACAGGGTCAAAAGTTTCTTCATCGGCTTCCCTCCAGGATACGGATAACACGCTCGGTTTTGGCAAGGGCCTCCTCCCGCTCGGCCAGCGAGGGCTGCCAGCCGGAAAAGCGGGCACGGTCGGCCAAGTCAAGCAGTTCCAAAAGGGAAACTTTGTGTTCATCAGCGACCTGGTTGGAATTGAGAAGAACTACAATTTCTCCCCTCGTCATCCCCCAACTGGCGACGTTGAATCGGTCGCCAAGATATTCCAAAAGCATCTTGTGTAAGCGGCCGAAGTACTCCGCCGGCGGAAGTTGTGAAGCGGCACGGATTTCCTTCAGCCCTTTTTTGACCATCTTCGAAGCCCGCTTGGAACGGAAATAGGAGACATCCGATTCCTCCCGGTCGCGGACACGGCGCATCAACATGGTCGCCCCGAGAAGCAAAACCGGCAGGGTCTGCAAAGCCCAAAAACCGGGAGAACCGACAAAACTGCCATGTTCATCCCCCAGCTCTTTCTTCAGATAGCGCAGGTCGGTCTGTTTTACGTCCAGCTCCTTTTGGGTGATGCCGGAGTATCCCCCCGCCAGCTCGCGGGTGCCGGTGACGGTTAAATGGAGCGGCTGGCCTTTCAGACTGACGTAGCGCCGCTTGGCCGGGTCAAAATAGGAGAAGGTGATCGGCGGCAGGGAGAAGCTTCCCGGCTCGCGCGGGACGAAGGAAAGCTCGAAGGTTCTGCCGCCGCCGATTCTCGTCCCCTCGCGGGTCAGCCGCTCGGAGGAGCCGGCCAGAAACACGCGAAAGTTCTGCGGCGTGGAAACCTTCGGCTCGGCGATCGATTTGATGTTCCCCGTTCCCCAGATGGTGATTTTCGCCGTCACCGGCTCATTTACCTGCGTGGCGGTTTTGTTCCATTCGGCTTTCATCTGGAAATGTCCGACGGCCCCGGTGAAATCCTCCGGCTGGTTTCCTTCGGGCAACGGCAGGGCTTCGACAGTAATCGGGTTGGAGCGCAAAACCTTCTCCCGCATACCGCGGTTGAAAAACTGGTTCAAATCCACATTAAACGGATCACGGTCAAAAAGGGCGTCCAAATCCTCCACCTTGCATTTTACCGTCGCCTCGCCGATGGTTTGTTTGCCGGAGGCGGTCGGGAAAAGGGCCATCTTCACCTCGGAAACGAGATAGCGGCGGCCGCCGACCGTTTCGTAGCGGGAGGTTTGCGGCGGCAGGTCCTCCTTCCAGAAACCGGTGACGGTCGGGGGATAATATTCCGGGTTGTCGAAGAGCCGCACGGCCTGGTAGAATTTCACCGTATAGGTGACCTGTTCGGAAACGTACACTTTGGACTTATCCACCGAGGCAGTGACGAAGATATCTTTCAGTCCTTCCCGCACCTGGGCTTCCGTCGGGGCAGGAGCTTGTTGTTTGGGAATGCTGCCGGAGGGTAAAACGGTGACAGTTTGGGGCATCGTCTGCAAAAGTTTTCCGTCGATTTCCAGTTCCGCCGGGCCGATTTTGAAGGTGCCGACTTTTTTCGGAACCAGAACGAAGTTGAACTGGGTGGTGGCGGTGACCGCACCGTTGACAAAAGTGATGCTCTGCGAACGGCCGGAGGCGTACAGGGCAAAGTCCCCCACGTTCCGGATTTTGGGCTCCGGGATTTTCTGCACGTTGCCGGTAACGACTAGTGTCAGAGTCAACTGGTCCCCGATTTCAAGCCGGTCCTTGTCCACCGAGGCCGAAAAGTTCAATCCCTGTGCAACAGCCCAAGCGGTTAACGCCATAAACACGCCCGCCGCAAGCAAGCCGGCTTTTCTCGTCACCAGTCCCTCCCCCCCACAATCGGTATGGCTTCCGCTTTCTTTTGCTTTTTGGCCTTCATCTCCTCGTTTTTCAAGGCCGCCAGTATCCGTTCCGCCTCCTCCTTGGTCATCTGCTGCTTGGGGCGGGCCATTTTTTGCTGCTCCTTCTGGTCGGGGGATTTCTGTTGCTCCTGGTTCTGCGGCTGGCTTTGGTTCTGCTTTTGCTGCATTGAGTCGGAATCGGAGGAGCTTCCCTTATCCTTTTTTTCGTTTTTCTGGTCTTGCTTTTGATTCTTTTTTTGATCTTGCTGGTCTTTCTTCTGCTCTTCAAGCATTTTTAAGGCCAGTTCCAGATTATACTTGGCGTCCCGGTCGCTCGGGTTGATTTCCAGGGCTCTCTTGTACGCTCCGATTGCCTCTTCAAACTTTCCCGCGCCGAAAAGGCCGTTGCCAATGTTGTAGTGCGCCTGGGCCTGCTCGGAACCGGACAGTTTGGAGGCGGCCTCCCCCAATTTGGGAAGGGCTTCTTCATAATCTTTGCCGGTCACCAAAGCCGTCCCCAAATTGTAGGCGGCCACCGGCGAACCGGGGCGGTCGATTTCCGCCGAGCGGTAATGTTTGGCCGCTTCTTCATATTTTCCTTCCCGATAGAATTCGTTACCTTTCGAGATTTCCTTCTTGAAGGAATCGGCAAATACGGGTGAACCGACCGCCAAAAAGCAAAGAGCCGCCAAAACCCGCCCGCGAGATACTTCGTTGACACTCAGCATGACATCCTTTACCCTATCGCACCGTTTCATATTGACGTTCCATTCCAACTTTTTTCCAAATCCTCCTTCTTTCGTTCAATAGGAATTCTACACCCAAAAGAGCAAAAGCGGCCGCCAGAAACCAACGGAAGCGCTCCTCCCAGCGGGCCATAAACTGGCCGGTTAGCTCCTTCCGCTCCATTTTTGATATATCGTCAAAAATCTTGTCCAATTCCAACTCCCCGGCGGTCGCCCGGTAATATTTGCCGCCGGTCTTGAGGGCCGCCTCCTGCAGTCCGGCCTCATCCAGCCGGCTCATTACCACCTGCCCCTCGTCGTCTTTTTTATACCCGGTTACCTGCCCGGCGACGTTGCGCAGTGGAATCGGTTCGCCGGCAGGAGTTCCCACCCCGATGGTGTACAAGACGATGCCGGCCTTTTTCGCCTCCTCTGCCGCTTTCAGCGGGTCCGATTCCTGGGTATCCTCCCCATCCGTGATGGCAATCAAAACCTTGTGCTTCCGCTCTTTTTCCACAAAAGCCGAAGCGGCCCGGCGGATGGCTTCCCCCAAAGCCGTGCCGGGTTGGGGGACAGAGCCGTAGTCGATGTCGGACAAAAACATTTTGGCGGCGGAATAATCCATGGTAAGGGGGCATTGGACGTACGCCTCGCCGGCGAAAACGACCAACCCAATCCTATCCCCCTTTAACATGTCAATCAATCCGGCGGTTTCCGACTTGGCCTTTGCCAGCCGCGAGGGGGGCATATCGGCCGCCAGCATCGAGGCGGAAACGTCAATCGCCACAATAATATCCAGCCCTTCCCGTTTGACTAACTCCATTTTTTTTCCCCACTGCGGACGGGCCAAAGCGAGAATCACAAAAGCCGCGGCCAGCAAAACCAGCGCATATTTCCATCGGCGGATTTTTTCTGAAAACCCCTCCATCAAACGAAAGAGCAGCTCCACATCCCCGATCTTTCCCAGTGCCTTTTTGCGGCGGCGTTCCAGCCAGTAAAAGAACAAAAACAAAAGCGGCAGGCCCAAAAGCCCGAACAGAAAAACCGGCTCGGCAAAACGCATTACGGCAGCCTCCGAAAAACAGTGCCGGAAAGAAAGAGTTCAAAAACCAAAACCGACAAGGCCAAAAGCGCCCAGATGCGGAATTTTTCATCAAATTCCCAGAACTCCTTCACTTTGATTTTGGTTTTCTCCAGCGCATCGATTTCCTTGAAAATCTGGGAGAGGGCCTGCGGGTCTTTGGCCCGGAAGAAGCGGCCGCCGGTCAACTGGGCCATTTTTTGCAGAGTCGGCTCATCGATATCGGATTGAACCTGCATGTAGCGCTTTCCGAAAACCGGGTCGTCCACCGGCATCGGCACCAACCCCGGCCGGCCGATGCCGATGGAATAGACCTTGATGCCCAGCGCCTGCGCCACGCCGGCAGCCGTGAGCGGGTCGATGGCGCCGGCGTTGTTGGCCCCGTCCGTGAGCAAAATGACCACCTTGTTTTTGGCGGGGGAATCCTTCAAGCGGTTGACCCCGTTGATTAACCCCATCCCGATGGCCGTGCCGTCTTCAATAAGACCGAAACGGACATCCCCCAAGAGGTTAAGGAGAACACCGTAATCGATGGTGAGGGGACACTGGGTGAAGCTTTCCTTGGCGAAAATCACAAGCCCGACCCGGTCGGTCTGGCGCCCCATAATGAAATTTTTGACGACGTCCTTGGCCACATAGAGCCGGTTTTGGGGGTGAAAATCCTCCGCTTTCATGCTGCCGGAGATGTCCATCACCAGCATAATGTCGATGCCGGAGGTGGAGCTTTCCAGATTGCGGGTTCCCTTCTGCGGGCGGGCCATTCCGAGAATCAGAAACGAAAAGACCAACATCCGCAAAAGTTCGGGCAAAAAGGAAAACTTCTGCCGCCAGCTTTTGCGCACGCCGGCGGCACGGGCCACGTCCGAGAATCGAATCGTCGGCGCCTTCTTTTTTCTCCAGTGCCGGACGAGCCATAAAAGGGGGAGCAAGGCAAACAGCCAGAACGCTTCCGGGTGGGCAAACTGGAACATCAGGCCGGCACCTCCTCTGCAAGGGCCGCCGTTTCCGGTTTCGGTTTGGGGCGGGTGGCCGCTATCAGTTTTTTCAAGCGTTCCACGTTTTCGGCCATCCGTTTTTCGTCCGGCTCCCAGCGGGCGAATTTGACCAAATCGCAGAAGGTCAAAAATCGTTTGGTCTCCGACCATGCTTCGTCGGGCAAAAAATTCCGCAGGTTCGTCAACTGCTCTTCGGTGGTCAAATCCTCGGCCGGGATTTTGTACATCCGGTGGGCGTACCAGCGGAATATTTCCGAAAGACGGATGTGGAAATGCTTGAGGTTTCTTTCGGTCAGGAGGGTCGAAAGCAAAAGCTCCTCCAACTCGGCCAACGCGATTTCCCACGGCGGTCTTAGATCCGGCTTTTTTTCCACCGGAATTTCGACCGTTTTATGCTTCATAACCCGGAAAACGAAAGCAGCGACCGCAAGCACCCATAGGAATAGGCCTATCCAGGGCCACCAGTTGATGCCGACTTCTAACGGCGGTTTTTCGGCTTTCAGGCGGTGCTGGGTCGAGTCCGGTTCCAGAAGCGAAACAACTACCAGCTTTAAAGCGGGGGAAAAAACCATTCCACCGCTGTCCCCTTTTTGATTTCGATAGGTTATCGGCAGAGGGGGAATGGTGAGCGTATCGACGGTAAAGGCGGTGATCTCAAAAACCGCGCGGCGCACCTCGCGCCCTTTCAGACGGATTGACGGCAAAATGGTGTCCTTCTTGATTTCAAAACCGGTCAAATTGGAGCCGAAAGGGACGGAATCCAGCTTGACTTCCGGGTAACTGAAAATCTCGAGGGTGTAGGCGGTGACATCCCCTACCGTGATTTTGTCTTTGGAAAGCGAGGCCCGGACCTCGACAGGCGAAAGGTTGGTTTGGGCATACGTGAGTGAAAATGCAAAAAAATTGGTGCACAAGAAGAGTATGCCCCCCCGAAACAACGCCCTCCCTCCCCCGCTAATAGTCTTCGCTTTGCTCAGAACGACAGATTGGGGGATTGCACAACGCATCTATCTAAATCGTCTTTCCCGTTCTTTGAAGAATTTCATCAGGGGAACCAAGTACGGGCGGCCATTTTGGATGGGGATGAAGTCGGTTTGGTAGCGGCGGAAGGTGCGTTCCAAATTTGCCTGAAAGGCCCGCGCGCGCCCTTTGTAAATTTTTCTAAATTGCGGATCGGCGGCATCCACTACAACCCGCTGCCCCGTTTCGGCATCTTCCAGCGTGACCAGCCCCACAGGGGGCAACTCTTCCTCACGCGGGTCGGACAAAACCAAAGCGATAACGTCATGCTTGCGGGAAGCGACGGAGAGCGCCCGCTCCCAGCCGGAATCGATGAAATCGGAGACAAGGAAAACGATGCTTCGCCGTTTGAGGGCGGTTATTACAAACTCAAGCCCCGCCGCCAGGGAGGTTTTTTTCCCCTGCGGCTCAAAATACAAAAGTTCGCGGATCAGTCGGAGCACATGGCTTTTCCCCTTGGCCGCCGGGACGAAGCGCTCCACTTGTTCCGTGAACAAAATCAAACCGGTTTTGTCGTTGTTGAAGGCGGCGGCAAAGGAGAGAATGGCGCAGACCTCGGCGGCGGTTTCCGATTTCCACTTCCCCGCCGTGCCGAAGCGGCCGGAGGCGGAGACATCCACCAGAAAAGCCAGCGTAAGCTCCCGCTCCTCCCGGAATTTTTTGACGAAGGGGACCCCCGTGCGGGCGGTGACGTTCCAGTCGATAAGCCGGATATCGTCCCCCGGTTGATACTCCCGCACCTCTTCAAACTCCATCCCCCGCCCTTTGAAGGTGGAATGGTATTCGCCGGAAAAAACCTCGTTGACCAGCCGGCGGGAGAAAATTTCAATCCGGCGGATTTTCTCCTTGATTTCCTTGGGAATCACGGCACTTCGATTTGGTCAAAAACCTTGCGCACCACCGCATCCGAGCTCATCTCCTCCGCCTCCGCCTCGAAGGTCAAAAGCACCCGGTGGCGCAAAACGTCCAAGCCGATCGCCTTGACATCCTCCGGCGTGACGTACCCCCGTCCAGACAGAAAGGCGTGGGCCTTGGATGCCAAAGTCAGGAAAATCGTGGCGCGCGGGGAGGCACCGTAGGCAATCAGCCCTTCCACCGGAACCTTGTACGCCTTGGGCTCGCGGGTTGCAAAAACGATGTTCAGGATGTAATCCTTCACTTTTTCATCTACATAGATTTTATGGACGATTTCCCGGGCGGCCAGAATATCCTTCGGCTTGATTACCGCGTTGACCTTGTGATTGGTCCCGACGGTTTCCCGGTTCAAAATCTCCAGTTCCTCCTTGCGGTTGGGGTAGCCGATGGACAGCTTGAAGATGAAACGGTCCAATTGCGCTTCCGGCAAAGGATAAGTCCCCTCCTGTTCAATTGGATTCTGGGTGGCCATAACCAAAAAAGGCTCTTCGAGTGGAAACGTTTTCTCCCCGATGGTCACCTGCTTTTCCTGCATCGCCTCCAGCAAGGCCGATTGGACTTTAGCCGGAGCGCGGTTGATTTCGTCCGCCAAAATGAAGTTGGAAAAGATCGGCCCTTTTTTGACCGAAAACTCCCCTTTTTGGGGGGAATAAATCATCGTGCCGATTAAATCGGCCGGGAGCAGGTCGGGGGTGAATTGAATGCGCTGAAAGCTGGCGTCTATGACCGCCGAAAGGGTGCGCACGGCCAGCGTTTTGGCCAAACCGGGAACCCCTTCGATTAGAATATGGCCGCCGGTTAAAAGGCCAACAAGCATCCGGTCGATCATATATTTCTGGCCGACGATGACCTTGCCGACTTCGTCCTGTAGCGGACGGACGAAAAAGGCGGCTTTTTCCACCTGAGATTGAATTTTTTCAATCTCTTCGTGCATTATACCCTCCTTCTGTAAAAGCATATAAACTTATACACGGAAAGTTCCAAAAGCAATTGGTTTGTACGGGTATCCTATACCTTCCCCAGCCAGAGGGCCAAAAGCCCGGCGGCCATCGAGAATTTAAGGTAGCGGTTGGCCCGGCACAAAACGGCCGGCACGGGATTGGAAAGGACACGGTAAAGGGTGATGAATAAAACCACGTCAATGCCGGCAATCACCAAAACCAGATAGAGCCAGTTAAATCCCTCCGTGAAAAAAGGGAGCCAAGCGACAACGGCCAACAAGGCGAGAATGGCGGCGGCAACATGCGCCGAAAGTTTGGCGGAGGTGAGAACGGCAAAGGTTTTGGCCCCTTGCTGCAAGTCGGCTTCCCGGTCTTCGGCAGCTTTCATAAACTCGCGGCCCAAGTGAAAGAGGAAGCCGAAAACAAAGGCATAAAGCGGAAGGCGGATTCCCGGATACCCCGAGACCCAGGCACCGAAAAGCAAGCCGAACGCGGAAAGAAAGGCGGTGACCAGATGGCCGAGAACGGCCACCCGTTTGAATATCACCGCATATTGAACCACCAAAAGTCCGGAGAGGAAAGCGGCAAAAAAGCTTTTTGGATTGATAAAATAGGAAAGTACAATTCCAACCAACACACACAAAAATCCGAAAAAAACGGCGGCGGGACCGGAAAGCTCCCCCGCCGGAAGGGGGCGGGTGGGTTTGTTGATTTTGTCGATTGTCCAGTCGAAAAAATCGTTTAAAGCATAAGCGCCGGTGGCAATCAGAAAGGCGGAAAGGCAGCCCAGGTATACCCCCGGATTAATCCATGCGGCGCTCTGACTTTTTCCTCCGGCGGCAAAAAAAGCCCCGATAAGTACGGAGGCGACGACCATTGCGCCGTTCCAGACCCTTCCCAGCCGGGCAAAGGCCCAGAAGCGATTTATCATTTTATATAGAACCAGTCCAATTGGGGCGTGGAAAGAAACTCCGAGCCATTCGTTGTAACCAAAAGATCCTCCTCCAGCGAAACCCAGCCAGCGCCAGGAATTTGCACTTCCAGCTCAAGGGTGAAAACGTTGTCCTTTTCCACTTTGCCGTATGGAGTCTGGCCGTAGCGCTCCCAGCGGGGACCCAAAAGCGTGCCGCCGTCATGAACAGCCCTCCCCAGTTGGTGGCCCAAAGCATGCTGATAATCCGGAAAACCGTGACTTTTGATGACTTTGCGGGCTAAATCGTCTATTTCCGCCCCAATTGCGCCGGGCTTAAGGGCCTCTTTGGACTTCAGAATAGTATCCTTGACCGCTTCAAACCCTTTCTTTACCGCCGTGGGCGGCTCCTTCTCTCCCGGTTTTAAAAAGTAAGCAAGGCGTTGGAGGTCGGAACAGTAGCCGTCCACCCGGTGTCCGAAATCGATGTGAAAAATATCTCCCGGCTCCAGCTTGGCATCGGAAGGACCGACATGGCCGACCGGCGATTTGTCGCCGTGGTTGATGATTGAAGCAAAGGATTTTGGGGCGTTATAAGCCCCGCTCCGCTCGGCAACGAAGGCATCCACCTGCTTCTCGGTGACGCCCGCTTTGAGCCAGCCCAGAAGCTCCTGCCAGATCTTTTCGGTGATTTTGATTGCCTCTTTGATTTTGGCCACCTCGCCCGGAAGCTTGCGCCCTCGAAGGGCGGAAATCACCGGCTCGGCGGAAATCAGACGGTCGCGGTAGGGTGTGCCCTGCAGGACCTTGTCCAAAAGCAAAAACATTCCGTACGTCAAGCCGTCGGAAAGGTTGTTGTCGGGGGAATAGTTGATGGCAACCGTTTTCGGGTCGAGCCGCTTCAGTTCCTCAAGTAAAAACGGGGCAAAATCTTGATGGTAGCCGATGATTTTGTCGTACACCCCCATTCGCTTGAAGTTTTCGGTGTCGTAATGCCCCATAATGGCGATTTTTTCCCCTTTGGCGGAAACCAGAAAGGCGGCCTGCCAGACAATCATTGAACTTCCAAAGTAATCGTAGGCCGGGTCGGGGATAACTTCTGTTTCCCGCACGAAGGTTAGCCATGAATCGATTTTCTTCTCTTTCAGGATTTCAACAGCTTGTGCCAGCTTTTCTGCAATCATACGTTCTCCTAAAGCATTTTTAACCAAGCAATTATCATATCCGGCAAATTTAGATTATATTGGCCCGCTAAACAAGGAGAAAAATGCAACCACGAGCCCGGATTAGCGTAGGAAATCAAACGTATGGAAAAAAATTGGGGTGTGCGGAAAAATGGCTGAAGTTTATCTAAAAATCGACTCGATTTGCAAAAGTTTCGGCGCCTTTAGAGCCGTTGATTCCCTCTCGTTGGAAGTGCCCGCCGGTTCGGTTTACGGCATTTTGGGGCCAAACGGCGCGGGGAAAACCACCACCATTCGAATGCTTTTGAACATCATCGCGCCGGATTCCGGCCGAATCGAAATCGGCGGCAAGCCCTTTTCCGAGGAGCTGAAAAAACAAATTGGTTATCTGCCGGAGGAACGGGGAATTTTCAAGAAAATGAAAATCCTTGACTTGTTGAGTTACTTCGGCGAATTGAAGGGGCTTTCCTCCAAAGAGTCCAAACGCCGGGGATCTGAATGGGCGGAGCGCTTGGGATTGAAGGATTGGTTGAAGAAAAAAGGGGAAGAGCTTTCCAAGGGAATGCAGCAGAAGGTTCAGTTCATCTGCACGGTTTTGCACGAGCCCAGGCTTTTGATTCTGGACGAACCCTTTTCGGGTCTTGACCCCATCAGCATGGATTTGCTGAAGGATACCATTCTGGAGTTGAAAGCCAAGGGTTCCACGATTCTTTTCTCCACCCACCAGATGGACAGCGCCGAACGGTTGTGCGAATATATCTGTCTCATTAATCGAGGGCGGAAAGTTTTGGACGGGCGGCTTTCGGAGGTGAAACGGGGCTTCGGCAAATCCTCGCTCGCCGTATCGGTCGAGGGGGATTCTTCCTACTTGTCCGGGCTCCCCGGCGTGGCGCGGGTGGACGACTACGGCGCTTATAAGGAGGTTCGCCTCGTCAATGGAGGCAATTCGCAAAAACTGTTGCAGGAAATAACCAGCCGGAGCGTCGTGCACCGGTTTGAACTGATGGAGCCCTCATTGCACAACATTTTCATCGAGGCGGTGCGGGGATCGGAGGGAAAATGAGAAATCTGTGGGTGGTCACCAAGAAGGAATTTTTTGGGATGGTGAAAACCAAGGGGTTTGTCATCGGCATTTTTTTGGGGCCGCTCATTCTGGGGGCCTTCATGTTTCTTCCCGCTTTTCTGGCCCGAAAGTCGAAGGAGCCGCAGCAGCGGATGGCCATAATCGACCAGACCGGCTGGCTTTACAACAAGCTGGACAGCGTGTTGGTGGACACCCTGCCGGGAGGCGAGAGAGCCTATATCCTCTCTCAAGTGCCTTATCAGTTGGCGACGCTCAAACAGGAGGAAGAGCAACTCCGCGGCCGGATTTTGAAAAAGGAACTGGACGGCTATCTTTTCATACCGGCCGGAATTGATACCGGCACCCCGCCGGTATATTACACCCGCTCGGCGGGAAACGTGGTGACCCAGAACCGGCTGGAAAATCGCATGCACGATTTGGTGGTCGCCCGGCGATTGGAAAAACAGGGAGTGACCGTAGGGAATTTGAAAAGCCTGCTATCGGACGTGGAAATCGAACTGCGGCAAGTGACTGAAAAGGGGACGACAAAAACCAGCTTTTTTACCGTATACCTCACCTCCTTTTTTCTGGTCATCCTGCTCTTCACCACTGTTTTGGGATACGGCCAGCACCTGGCCCGCTCCATCGTGGAGGAGAAAAACACCCGCATCATCGAGGTGCTCACCTCCTCGGCCACGCCGTTTCAGTTGCTGATGGGAAAAACGATCGGGTTGGGCGCCGCAGCCCTATCCGGAGTTCTGGCGATGTTCTTCCTGGGATTTCTTTTCGGCGCCCCGCTCGTGCGGATGCTGGAGATGGAAAACATAAAAAACGTTTTCAACCCGCTGCTTCTGGTCAATTTTGTAGTCTACCTTTTGCTCGGCTATTTTTTCTTCATGTCCATCTTCACCATTCTGGGGGCCATTTCCAACTCCGATCAGGAGGTGCAAAGCATGGTGGCGCCGATTGTCTGGGCGATGGTGCTTCCGATGATGATTGGATTTTTGGTGGCCCAAAACCCCAATGCCGGGTGGATTACCGTTCTCTCCCTTATTCCCTTTTTCACGCCGACATTGATGGTGATGCGGATTTCCTACCTTCCCCCTTCCTGGCCGGAGCTCTTGGCCAGCTACGCCATAATGTTCCTGTCGATTCTGGCCATGGGCTGGCTGGCGGCCAAGATTTTCCGGGTGGGGATTTTGATGTACGGCAAACGCCCGACTTTGCCGGAGCTTGTGCGCTGGCTGCGCCACCGGTAAGAAAGCCGGGTCAAGAGTAGCTCCTGACGCTCCGGTTCATCGAGAAATAGGTTAAAGTATTACTTTAACTGTTTTTCCCGTCCTCGTCAACCAAAAGTTCATCCATCTGCTCCAGAAACCGGAGCGAGCTTTTGTCTCCCAATAGGTGTGCACCCCGGCTGGCTTTGGTTTCGAGGTAGCGGCGGTTGAACTCGTTGGGGGTAACGATGAGGGGTATCCGTTCGACAACGTTGATGCCCAAATCGGTCAATTGCTTGATTTTTTGGGGGTTGTTGGTCAAAAGCTTTATCGAGCGGACCTTCAGGGAGGCGAGCATATGGGCGGCGATGCGGTAGTCCCGCTCATCTTCGCGGAAGCCCAAGGCCCGGTTGGCATCGAAAGTGTCCAGACCCTCCTCCTGCAGGGCGTAGGCCTTTATTTTGTTGGAAAGCCCGATCCCCCGCCCCTCCTGCCGCAAATACAAAAGGATGCCGAAGTTCTGCCGGCCGATGTAGTCGAGGGCCGCTTCCAGCTGCTCCCGGCAGTCGCAGCGCAACGAACCGGCCACGTCGCCGGTCAAACATTCGGAATGCAGGCGGACCGGAACGTTTTCGGCGCCGTAAACGTCACCGGCAAGAAACGCGGCATGGTCCAAATTGTCGAAATTGTTGTGAAAGGCGACGACTTGAAACTGGCCGAAGCGGGAAGGCAGGCCGGCAACCGCCACAATCCGTACGCAAAGCGTGCATTCCGGGCAGATGTGCTTTTCATTCTCGGATAATATTTTTTTAATCTGCTCTTTGGACAGGGACATTAAATTCTTTCCCAGCGCTGAAAGACCTCTTCGAGATGGGCGGCCACTTTTTCAATCGCTCCCAAGGCATACTGCTTGGCTTTGACCGGGTCAAAATCCGGATACCCCTCTCCCTTTGCGTAGGTGATGATGGAACCGGGATTGGGATACGCCTCGATTCCTTCCTTGTTGGGATAAACCATTTCCGGTTTGTAGCGCTCCTTTTTCACCAATTCCGGCCAAAAGGCCAGAATGAAGGCGTTTTCATCCAAGGCGGCGTGCCCGCCCGATTGCCCGTACACGTTCTTGCAAACCTCCGTTGCCAAAATCCACCAGTGCACCACGGCGACTTTCAGCCCGGTGCGGTGGAATCCTTCCAATCCAACCTTGTTTAGCGAAGAACTGTTCCCGCCGTGGCCGTTCAAAATCACCAGTTTTTTGAATTTGTGGTCAAAGCAGGAATCGATGATTTCGGAAATGTAGGCCTCAAAAGTCGCCGGACGGACGGTGAGGGAACCGGGATAGCCGTAAAGGGAGCGGGTGATGCCGTAGGGGACGGCGGGGAGCACGACGGCCTTCAAACGATCGGCAATTTCTTCCGCAATTTTTTCGGGGATTAGGACGTCGGTGGCGAGGGAAGTGACGCCGTGGGCTTCGATGGTGCCGACGGGCAGAATCGCCGTCTCGCGCAGGGCCGGCACGACCTCACCGAATTCCTGCCAGGTCAGGTGGGCCAGCTTCATTACGTCTGAAGGATTCTGGCCAAAACTTCTTCGGTGTGCTTTAAACTTTTCTCATCCCCCGCCATACGGAGCTGATTAATGTCCCGCACCAAAAATTCCAAATCGTCGGTGGTGTCCACGTCGTACCACAGCTCAAGCTCCTCCCACTCAAGGCCCAGCTTTTTAATCCGCTCCACCGTTTCGCGGTACACCCCACCCGTACCCCAGGGAATGTTTTCAAAAAGCCGGGGATGCGGTTTCTTGAGGCCGATAAGATAATAACTGCCATCCAGAGTCGGCCCCAGCACCACGTCCTTTTTGTGCAGCACCTTGAAGGCCCGGTCCAGCGTTTTCTTTGGCAAACTGGGACTGTCAATGCCGATGACGACGACCTCCTTGTACCCTTCGTTAAATACCTGGCGGAAGGTCTTCTCCAGCCGCTCTCCCAGCTGGCGGCCGCGCTGGTCGGTCAGCACCAGCTTCTCCTTCAAGAACTCCCGTTTTTTCCCCTTGAGTTCCGAAGCGAAGTTTTGCAGCAATTCATTCAGATGAACCTTGGGGCCGTTTGCCAGACAGGCCACGTACAAATGCCCCACTTCGGCGGAGATTGCCAAATGAAGGGTGTCCAGCACAAGGGCCTGATATAAATCAAGGGTGTCCCGGGCGGAAAGATCCTGGTTCAGGCGGGTTTTGACCTTTCCCTCTTCCGGTTCCCGTGCCAGAATTACGAGCGCGCGTTCAGAATTGTTCATACAAGCCCTGCATCAATGTAACGCTCCAAAAAGATAAATCAACCCCTTAGGGATGCCAAAGGACTCAAAGGAAGTTTGGAAATTGGAAAATGGTGCTAAACCGAGCCGGTGAAATCCAAAAGTTCTTTTTCCGAACAATTGCCAACGCTGCAGCAGAGCATGCCGTCCCAGACCCAGAAGGCCATACGCGCCCCTTTATGCTCCGCGACGATGTATTCCCTGCCGTTACGGTTGTATTTTTCCCCTTTTGGAAGCGCCGCCGGCTCTTTACAGATTAAAAAGGAAATCCCTTCTCCATCCGGACCGGTAAAATACAAACAGGCGGCCGGCTTGCCGTTCCAGGCGCCGGCGTGGAAGGCTTTAAGCTGGCCGGAGAATTTCAACTCGTTTATCTCCGGGTTAAATCCCAAAAGGGAGGTCAAAACGGCGTTGACGGAATCGATGGAAACCGCTTCGGGCAGTTGCGGGGTATTGACCGAAAGATGATTGGTATGCTCGGCGGCCGCCTGCAGAACGAGCGGATCAGAAGAGCCGCCCAAATCCGGCAGGCCGAAGGCAAAAAAGAGCACCACGGCGGCCGCGGCGGCGGCCGTCCCGCCCCAGAGCCAAATTCGGTTCGATTTCGGCTCCGTTTTTTCCGGCTGGGAGGCGATGGTCGCGAGCTCCGTCAAAATCCGCACCTTCAACTGCTCCGCCTGCGGCGAGGCAACCGAGCGCTGGCGCACCAGTTCCTTGATTTTGAATTCCATGTCAAAAGCGTCGAAACAATGGCTGCAGAGCTTTAAATGGGCCTCCACCTCGGCCATCGTCTGGCCGTCCAGTTCCCGGTCCACGTATTCGTACAGGTATTGGGCGGCTTTGCGGCAGTCCATTATTCGCTTTTTTCCCTGGCAAAACCGGATTTTTTGGCAAACTCCCAGAGCGCTTTTTGCAAAAGCTTGCGGCCACGGTGCAGGCGGGATTTGACGGTACCCAACTCAATCCCCAGAATTTCGGCTATTTCCTGATAGGAAAAACCTTCAACAAAATTCAATAAAACGACCATTTTGAACTCTTCCGGCAGGCGGTCCAGCGCTTTCTGAACTTCGTCGCCGTACAGCTTATCAAACAACTCCTTTTCCGGATTGGTTCCGTCTTTTTGGGCCCCCCCCGCGATCTTGCTGTAGAGGGAAAACTCTTCCATGTCGTCAAAGGAGGTTTCTTCCGGGCGCTTGGCCTTGTCCCGGTAGGAGTTGATGAAAAGGTTGGTCATAATTTTGAAAAGCCAGGCCCGGATGTTGGTCCCCTGTTCGAACCGGTTAAAGAAACGGTACGCTTTCAGGTAGGTTTCCTGCACCAAGTCCTCCGCATCGGAGGAATTGCGGGTCATCCGCAAAGCCGTGCGCAAGAGCGCATCGGCGTGGGGCAGTGCGAGTTGTTCAAATTCCTTGTGGTTCTCTCCTGCCATCTTCGCTCGCCGTGAAAGGTAGGGCGGCCAACGAGAAAAGTAAAGCGTCCCGGATCGCCTTGCCCGGCGGGGCTTCTGCCGTTATTTTCCTTGGGATGCTGACAAGCGGGCCAACCGTTCACCATGATAAACCCTAAAAGAGGGTCCTATGCGGAAAATTTCTTTTCTAATGCTGCTCGCATCTATGTCTCTTCAAGTCGCCGTGAGCGCTGAAGATACTGCGGATTGGAAAACGCGAATTCAAGGTTATGCCGACGAATTTGGCGGCCGTGTCGGACTGGCGGCCAAATCGCTCACCACCGGCGAAACGATTGCCGTCAACGCGGATACCCTTTTCCCAACGGCCAGCGTCATCAAGCTGCCGGTATTGGTAGAGTTGTTCCAACAGTTCCAGGAAGGGAAATTGCAGCCGGAAAAGCCCGTCCCCCTTTCGGCGGAAACCAGCGTGCCCGGCGATGGTGTTTTACGGTTCTTTCACCAAGGTCAAACCCTCCAGCTTATCGACATCGCCACATTGATGATAATTTTGAGTGACAACACGGCAACCAACTATGTCATTGACCAGTTGGGCAATACTCATGATGAAAAACTGGAGGCGGTCAACCGCCGGATGCGGCAGCTCGGCTTGAAGAACACCAAATTGCTCAACAAGCTCTACTCGCTCAAGACCAAGAAGAACACGGAAGAGGCGCGCCGGTTCGGCATCGGCGTAAGCAGCCCGACCGACATGGTTCTGCTTCTGGAAAAACTGGTGCGCGGCGAAACGGTAAACAAAAAGGCCTCGGAGGAGATGATTGCCATTATGAGAAATCAAATGGACAAGTCGCAGGCCGCCCGTTTTCTGCCGTTTACGGAAGATACCTCCCTCTGGATTGCCAACAAGACCGGCTCTTTGGACGACCGCAAAATCGACGTGGGGATCGTCTCTTCCGCCAAAGGAAGTTACGTCTATGCCATCTTTTGCGATAACTCCGCCGACTTGGGGGAACAGCCGGACAATATGGCTACCTTGGCCGTGGCCAAAATTTCTCGACTGTTGTATGAACAGTTTATGAAGTAAATGTATTGCCTATCCGGCGCCCAAGAAGCCAAGGCAGTGGAAACCCGCTACGTTCGCTCAGATAAGAGCGAGCTTTTTCTCTCTTTTGCCTAACGAGTGCGAAGCAAAATAAAAACGCTTGGAGGTATCCCCGGCGAAGGGCCGTATCAGCCGATATTCTGCAGGGCGGGGAAGGTTTCCAGAAGCCAGTTGCCCAAAGCGCCGAGGCGGTTGAAGAAGATGAGCACGCCGATGCCGACCAGAAGCAGGCCGGAGACAATTTCGATGGTGCGGAAATGTTTTTTAAAAAAACCGGAAAAACCGATAAACCAGTTGAAGCTGACCGCGGTAATCAGAAATGGAATGCCGAGGCCCAAAGAATAAAACGTCAATAGCAGCATCCCCTGCCCCACCGTCCCCTGATTGGCGGCCAGCCCCAAAATCCCTCCCAAAATCGGCCCGATGCAGGGGGTCCAGCCGAATGCAAAAGCGACGCCCACCAGAAAGGTGCCCAAGGCCCCCAGCGGCTTGCTGCGGGTTTGAATCCGCTTTTCATAATTCAAAAACGGGATGCGGATGACCCCCATGACGTGCAGTCCCAAAATCACGATGACGACTCCGGCAATCCGGTTAAACAGACCGATTTTGTTGGAGAGCAGAAATTTCCCAACCGCCGTGGCGGAAGCCCCCAGGGTTATGAACACGGCCGAAAAACCCAAAACGAAGATGAACGAGCTTAGGGCCACTTTGCGCAGAACCTCTGCTCGTTTTTCGGCGGCACTCATATCGGCCACGGAAACCCCGGAAATAAAGGACAGATAGCCGGGAATCAAAGGCAAAACGCAGGGGGAAATGAATGAAATGAAACCAGCCCCCAACGCCGCCAGCAAGCTGATGTTTTCCGTGAACATACGTTTCTTTAACCCTTTTTAGTAATCATCCGTTCCCAAAATATATGTTTTTTCGACGCAAAAAAAAGAATTTCCGCCCGCGGTAAAATTTATTCTTGTTACGATTGAACTTGAGTAGGAATAAAATTACTTGCCCGACTTGCCCAATTTTTCCTGCAAAATCCTCAGAATCTCTTCCTTGTCCAATTGGGAGGAGAGCCGCTGGGCGACCTCCTTCACCACGGCCGAAACCACCTGGTTCACGAGTTCCTCCGGATTGACCGCCGGAGCGGCTGGGGCGGGGGCCGGCGCGGGACTTGGAGGCGCGGATGCGATTTTAACCTTGTCGGTCTTTACTTTCTGCTGGGCCTCCACCACGGCGTGGGGATCAATCTTGGTTTCGCCGTAAACCGGTTTCTCTTCGGACTCCAGCTTGGTCATTTCCTTTTTGAACTCGTTGATGAAACGCTCGTACCCCAGCCGGGAGGTTCCCAATTCCTCCACTTTGAGCTTCAGCTCCTCGGAGGTCTCTTCCTTCCGTTTGGACGCCGGCGGAGGCGCGGGGGAATGCGGTTTCTTGGCCTGCGGGGTGGGGCTTTGGGATTCCTTTTGCATCTCCTTCAAAAACCAGTCGTAATCGTGGGGCGCCTCCTGCGAGGCCCCTGCGCTGAAGGTGAGGTCAAGCTCTTCCTCCCCCAGCCCGAACGGGTTTGAGGCCAGAATCAAATCATCCTTTTCCTTTTGTTTTTCCAGTTTGAGCTTGTCGGAGTCGGACTTTGACGGTGCGGCCGCGCTTCTGGACGGCTCGGTTTTCTTGGGGCGTTCGTGCGCTTTGGGTTTGGTTTTCTCCTCTTGACTGTATAATTTGATGGTCATTTCGTCCGGATCGGCGGGCCCCCAGATTTGCGGATTTGCGGGCTTGGAGGTTGTCTCGGACGGAACGGTCGGGACTTTGCCCGTTTCCTCCTCCAGTTGACGGGTTGCCGCCGCGCTCAAGAGTTTTTCCAAATCCAGCTCCTCCTCTTCCTTGCCGGTGGAAGAAAGGGCCTCTTCCAGAAGCGAGGATGCGGCGATTTTGCTTGTGTCCTGGGCCCGGCTGGAGCCCTGCGCAAAAGGAGAAAGATACTTCTGGGCTTTTTCAATAAAATCCTTTGGAACGAACGGCTTGAACAAATAATCGGAGGCGCCCGCGGCCAGAAACTTCTCCGCCTCGCGGGCTTCGCCGGCTCCCAAAAGCATAATCACGGGGATATTGCGGGTATGCGAATCGGCTTTCAGTTCCCGGCAAACCGCAAGCCCGTCCTTGCCGGGCATCGTGTAGTCCAGAAAAATCAAATCGGGGTTCTGGCTTTTAGCCATCACCAAGGTCTTGGCGCCGTCCGAGGTGGAAATGACCTCGTAGCCGTTGTGGCGCAAAAGCGATTCCGCCACCCCGCGGATGGTGGCCGAGTCGTCGGCGACTAAAACCTTAGACATTCCCCTCCCCTGCAATCCAAGGTTTATTCGTTGTCCCGCTCTCCCAGAAGTTGGCTGGCTTTTTCCAAAATCTTTTTGTCCCGGCGAGAAAGTTTATGGTATCCCCCTACTTGCTTGATACGGTCTAAAACCTCATCGGCGGAAGCCAGAAGCGCCCTTCGCTCGGCCTCTTCCCGGTAGTACTTCCGCTCCTTTAGTTTATATCGGAAGCTGCGGCCGAAATCTGTAATCCATTTTAAGGAACGGCCCCGCTTTAAATAGACCCAGCCGACCAGAAGCCCCCCCAGATGGGTGATGTGGCCGATGCCGTCGGAGGTGTGCTGAAAGGAGGCCAAAAGAGCAAAAAAACCGAAAAATAACACCAGATATTTCGCCTTGACCGGCACCAGGAACCAGAGGTAAATAATGCGGTTGGGATACAGAAGCCCGAATGCCGCCAGAATGCCGAAAAGCGCCCCGGAAGCTCCAATGGTGGCCGCGGATGAGTTCCAAGTAAGCCCCAAGGTGAAAAGCCCGGCGCCGATGCCGCAGACGAAATAGAACTTGTAGAAGTATCGCGTGCCCCAATCCCGCTCCAAATCCTGCCCGAACATCCAGAGGGTGAACATATTGAAAAGGATATGGAAAAAATCGCCGTGCAAAAACATGTAGGTACCCAACTGCCAGAAATAAAGCTTTTGATGAACCAAAGTGGGGGTGAGTCCGAAATACTGCACCAGCCAGCCGGAGCGTACAATCAATTGAAGGAGAAAGACGATCCCGTTGGCCAGCAAAAGATTGCGGACGGCGGGGGTCAGCCCGCCGTAAACCGGCCAGGAAGGGCGTTGCAAGGGCTCGATGTAGCGTTCCGAACGCATACTGCCTTAAGCTAAGCTAAAATCCCCTTCAATCAAGCAAAAAATTCGGTTATTTTGCGCCGTAATTTTTGGAGACCGGAGGAGCTCCGCCGTGCAAAGGCCGGTCAGTTTATCTTCCAGCGGAAGTCGATTTTGGCCGTTTGAGCGAACATGGCGGTGACCGAACAGTACTTGTTTTGGGAAAGCTCCACGGCCCATTTCACGTCGCTTTCCTTTATTCCTTCCCCTTTGATTTTGTACAGGATGGTGGCTTTGGTATAAACCTGGGGATGCTCCTTGGCCCGTTCCGCCTCTATTTCGATTTCCAGCCCTGCCGGCTCCACCCTCCGTTTCTTGAGGAAGGCGACCACATCCATTCCCGTGCATCCCCCGAGCGAAATTAGCATCAATTCCATCGGGCTGGGGCCTGAATTATCCCCTCCCTTCTCCACCGCCGAGTCCATCCGGACGGTATGGCCGGACTCGCTTTTCCCCAGAAAAGCGATTTTCTCCTTCCAGACAACCGTGGCTTTCATATGCTCTCGTTGATCCCACAAAAACAGAAAGAGCCGCTCTCTGTTTCAACCGGGAAGTGGCGAAGTTACCGGCTGGTGCAAGCTTTGTCAAGGCAAAGCAATCCAATTCTTGATTTCCAAGCGAAAAAGGGTATCATCAAAAATTTGATGCCAAGCCGGCGAGCAAAAAAAGGATGAAACCGGACGAAAGTTCATCGAATCTCACATTCAGCGTCAAGTTTTTGCTGCGCGGGTTGGGGTACCGCAACTATCGCCTCTTTTTCGCCGGGCAGGGGATTTCGCTGATTGGCACTTGGATGCAGCAAACCGCCATGACTTGGCTGGTTTACCGGCTGACCGACTCTGCCTTTATGCTCGGCGTAGTCGGTTTTTCCAACCAAATACCGGCTTTTATTCTGACACCTTTCGGCGGGGTGTTGGCCGATCGGGCCAACAGGCATCGGGTTTTGCTCGTCACACAGATTCTATCGATGCTGCAAGCTCTGACCTTGGCTCTCCTCGTTTTAACCGAAAACATTCAGGTCTGGCATATCATTGCGTTGGGAATTTTCATTGGTAGTATCAATGCCTTCGACATCCCCACCCGCCAGGCCTTTCTTTTGGATATGATTGAAAACCGGCAGGACTTGGGGAATGCCATTGCCTTAAATTCCTCGATGTTCAACGCCGCCCGGTTGATTGGACCGTCGATTGCCGGAGTTGTAATTGCGCTGGCCGGCGAAGGGGTCTGTTTTCTTCTGAATGCTTTAAGTTTTCTGGCGGTTCTGGCGGCTCTTTTGGCGATGCGCCTCCAGCCGCAAAAAATGGCCGGACAGCAAACCAATTCGCTTCACGGCTTGAGGGAAGGGCTCCGCTACGCTTTTACCTTCACTCCGATCCGCTCGGTCTTGTTTTTGGTGGCTCTGGCCAGCGTGATGGGGATTCCTTATTCCACCTTGATGCCGGTTTTTGCGCGCGACATTTTGCACGGCGGCTCGCACACGCAGGGGTTTTTGATGAGCGCCGTGGGGCTGGGGGCTTTGAGCGGGGCGCTTTTTTTGGCCTCCCGCAAAAACGTCCGGGGATTGGGAAAGATAATTGCCCTTTCGGCGGGACTTTTCGGCGCCGGGATTGTCATTTTCTCCTTTTCAAAGATTCTTTGGCTTTCGCTTTTCGCGATGGTTCTGACTGGTTTCGGAATGATGGTGCAGATGGCTTCCAGCAACACTGTTTTGCAGACGCTGGCGGATGACGACAAGCGGGGACGGGTGATAAGCTTATACGCCACCGCCTTTATGGGAATGATGCCGTTCGGCAGCTTGCTCGCCGGGAGCCTCGCCGGCCAAATCGGCGCCCCCTCTACTTTGCTGATTGGCGGGCTTTGCTGCATCCTGGGAGCTTTGCTTTTCGCCCGCCATCTCCCCTCTTGGCGGCAAATGGTGCGCCCGGTTTATGCCAAAAAGGGGATCATCCCGGAAATCGCGGAGGGGCTGCGGGCGGCAACCGGCATGGCCACCCCGCCGAAGGAATAGCGCACCGCTTACTAACGTTTTTCCGCCTTCATTCTCTCGAGATACCCCTCGTAATCCGGCAAAAGCCGTTCATATTCAACGGACATTAACGGGGAGGAAATCATAAAATCGGCCGTGGCGCGATCGCAGGCAACGGGAATGTTCCAGACCACAGCGATGCGCAAAAGCGCCTTTACGTCCGGGTCATGCGGGTGCGGCTCCAAGGGGTCCCAAAAGAAGATGAGAAAGTCGATTTCTCCCTCGGCGATTTTGGCTCCCACCTGCTGGTCGCCCCCCAAGGGGCCGCTTTGGAGCTTGATGACCTTGAGACCGAGTTCCTCTTCAACAAGCTTGCCGGTGGTGCCGGTGGCGAAAAGTTGGTGATGGGAAAGCGACCCTTTGTTAAAGCGGGCCCATTCAAGCAGATGTTCTTTCCTGTTGTCGTGGGCCACCAGGGCGATTTTTTTTCGGGGCTGCATAAAAATTTTTTTGTGCGCCATTCCGTTCTCCTTTTACAAGAGCAACAACCGAATTTTTCTGGCGAAAAGCAAGAAAAACCCGTTGGAGGTCTAAAGGGTCTCCATAATCAAACAAGTCTCAGATGGGATGGCAAATTGACCGGTTACTTCATCAAGCGGGCGTATTCTTTGGCAATGCAGCGGTCCATTATGATAAAACCCCACTTTTGACGGATGACTAAACCGCGGCCTTCGTCCCGAATCCTTTCCTGCAGCCAGAAGTTTTTGATGCCGAGTGATAGCCCCTCGTCAATCGTTTCTCCGACCGCTTCCGAACGGCGGAAGCAATCAACCAAATCAATGACGCCGGGAACCGAGCGCAAATCGGGATACGCCTTCAGCCCCAAAACTTCGGTCTCCTGCGGATTGACCGGGACGATTTCATATCCCTTGGATAAAAGAAACCGGGCCACTTCGTTGCTGGGGCGGGCCGGGTTGGAGGAAAGCCCGACGATGGCGATTCGTTTGGCCGCCTTCAAGAAGTGGACAATTTCGTCATCGGAAGGGTTTCTCCACCGGCCGTTGGGGGAGACAAGAGTCATATTCGGTTGTCAAAACGGCCGCCCCGGTTTACTGGAGCAGCCGCATCAGTTTTAATTCCCCTTTCGAAAAAATTCGCCTTAGGCCAGCACTTTGGACAGCTTGTCCACAAACATCTTCTTGGGCGCCGCCCCCACCACCTGCTCCACCGGCTTGCCGTCTTTGAAAATCAAAAGAGTCGGAATCGAAAGGATATTGTAGCGTGAAGCGGTCTCGACGTTGGCATCCACATCCACTTTGACCACCTTCAGCTTGCCGTTGTATTCTTTGGCCAGTTCGTCCACAATCGGCGCCACCGCCCGGCAGGGGCCGCACCAGACGGCCCAAAAATCAACCAAGACCGGTTCCTTGGCCCGCAAAACTTCCGCTTCAAAAGTGGCGTCGGTAACTTCCATCGGTTTCATTCATTGCCTCCATTCTACTTGCATTATCAACCCAATATAACCGGCTCTTGTTCCCGGACAAAAGGATATTCCCGCCCGGAGGTTCGCCAGGCCTCCAGAATCTCCCCGACCACGTAGTGCGAGCCGGTCACCGTCAAAAGCTCCCCAGGTCCAAGCAAGGCATACGCTTTCCAAAGCGCATCCGCCGGCTTTTCAACAATCTCATGGGGAATACTGTCCCCGATGGCCTTGGATAAAATCCCCGGCTCAAGCGCCCGCTTGGAATCCGGCCGGACGAAGTAAAAATATTTGGCCAGCGGTTTCAAGGCCAAAAGGAAGCGATGGTAATCCTTGTCTGCCAAAATCCCCAAAACGAAAACCACTTTTCCCGGCCAGAGCCGGCGGAGAGACCCGGCCAGCCGGGCGGCGGCGGCGGCGTTGTGGGCCACGTCCAGAACCACCGGCGGCTCCTTGGAAATCAGCTCCAGCCGGGCCGGCCAAAATACCGATCGGGCTCCCGCTTCACAGGCTTCGGGCGGTATCGAAAAACTGTGTTTGCGCAGAAGCTCGACAGCGGTCAGGGCAACCGAAAGATTTTCCCCTTGATACCGCCCGGCCAGGTTCAAAAAAAGTTCTCCGCTTGGACTGAAATCTTCAGCCACCCGGAAGCGGCTTCCCGACCAATCGGACTTCAGCAATTTGACCGGCGCACGCTCGGCGGCTACGGTCAAGGGCGCCCCTTTCCTTTCAGCCGTTTCTGCAACAACCCGAAAAGCGGCGCTTTTCAAGTTTCCGACCACAACGGGTCTTTCCGGTTTGATAATGCCCGCTTTTTCGAATGCGATTTTAGCCAAACTTTTACCCAGCCGGTCGGTATGGTCCTTGTCGATGCTGGTAATGACCGAGAGCACCGGTGAAACGACGTTCGTCGCATCCAACCGCCCGCCGAGGCCGGTCTCGATGACCGCGATATCCGCTTTCTGATCAGCAAAGTATTGAAAAGCCAGCGCCGTGGTCGCTTCAAAAAAAGTTGCTCTATGTTTTTCTATTTCGGGGCGAAGCGGTCCAATAAAACCCTCAATAAATGCATTCGGAATTTCTTCGCGATTCACTCTCACCCGCTCGTTGAAACGGACCAGATGGGGTGAAGTGTACAGCCCGACTTTGTAACCGGCCGCAAGAAGCATCGACTCCAAAATGGCCGCCGTGGAACCCTTGCCGTTGGTGCCGGCGAGGTGTACAACCGGATACCGATTTTGGGGGTTGCCTAAAAACTCAGAGAGAGCCCGGATGTTATCCAGCCCCAGCTTGATGCCGAAAAGCTCCAGGTCAAAAATAAATTTTATCGCGCTCGAAGTCATCGTATCGGGATGGTCCAAATCCCAACGGCGGGAAAGTTAGTTCCGCGGCGTCCCGTTGCCGCTGAAGTATTCCAAAAGGAGGTTGATGGTCCGGCGCAGTTCCTTCCGCTCGCAAATCATATCCAGAAAACCGTGCTCCAAGAAAAACTCCGAGCTCTGGAACCCCGGCGGCAGCTCCTGGCCGATGGTCTGGGCGATTACCCGCGGCCCGGCAAACCCCAAAAGCGCCTTCGGCTCGGCAATGATCACGTCCCCGAGGGAAGCATAGGAGGCCATCACCCCGGCCGTGGTGGGGTTGGTCAAAACGCTGATGAACGGCAGGTTTTTCTTTTGCAGCTGCGCAAGCAGGGCGGAGGTCTTGGCCATCTGCATCAAGGACAAAATCCCCTCCTGCATCCGCGCCCCGCCGGAGCAGGAAACGATGATCAAGGGGATTTTGCACTCCAGCGAGCGTTCGATGGCGCGGGCGATTTTCTCTCCGACCACCGAGCCCATGCTGCCGCCGATGAAGGAAAAATCCATCACGGCAAGGGAAACCTCACGCCCGCCGATTTTGCCGAGCCCGCAAACGACCGCGTCCGAAAGTTCCGTTTTCTTGCGGGCATCCCGGATGCGGTCCGGGTAACGCTTGGAATCCTTGAAGCGCAAGGGATCGGCGGAAACAATGTTTTTGTCGTACTCCTTCCATTCCCCCGGATCCAAGAGCAGGTCAAGGTAATCCTTGAAGCGGATGCGGAAATGGTAGCCGCACTTCGGGCAGACCCACAGGTTTTTTTCCAGCTCCCGCACAAAGATGATTTCCCCGCAGGATTCGCACTTGGTCCAAAGCCCTTTGGGAATTTCCTTTTTCTCGCCGCCGACAATCCCTTCGCGGGTTTTTTTGAACCACTCCATTTTTATCCCCGCAATCCCGCTTTGACGGACGGACCGGGCGGGCGCAAAAGGACCGCCGCCACCGGCCGGAACAGCACCAAGGCATCTTCCTTCGGTTTGCGGTAATAGTTTTTACGGCGGTACACTTCCCGGAAACCAAGCTCGTCATACAACCGGCGTGCGGCCGCGTTCGACTCCCGCACGTCCAGCCAGACTTCCTTGGCGCCCCCTTCCCGTCCCTGCCGGATCATCTCGAGTATCAACCGGCGGGCAATCCCTTGCCGTCTAAAATTTTCCTTCACCGCCACGCTGGCTAGTTGCAGTTCCTCGAAAATCAGATAGGCGCACAAATAGCCCGCAAGCTCGCCGCCTCCCGAATCCGCCATGCGGGCTGCCAGCATTATGGAAGAACCGTCCCCCAACTGAATCTCAAACGCCTTCCTGGGCCAGGGATCGGTAAACGATTCCCTTTCCAGCCGGACTATTTCATCCAGATCCGTCACCGCCATTCGCTCGACGCGAATTAGACCTCCGGTTTTCGGTTCTTTCACTTGCGGCATCTTGCTACGCGAACTCCTTGAATTTGGTCTCGAACGATTTCAAAAAAATCGGTTCCAAAACGTCCTCCTTGCCGGCCGGGTTTCCGAGCCTGCCGGCAGCCGCCATCTGGGCCAGGAGCCCGGCCGAAGGATGCCAGAATTCTTTGGCCGCCGCCCGGTCTTCCGGACGTACCCGCCCCGTCACCTCCACCCGCTCCGTTTCGAAAGCGGAGCCGGTCACCCAGACCGGTTCCTCCGGCCAGATCAACTCCTCAATTTTTTGTGCGGCGAGCGGCTCCGCTTCCTCCAGACCATTTTCGGCCCAAACGAACATGCCACGGTAAAAATACCCTTTTTTCGCCCCCGTCAACACTAAAACTTTATTCATCGCATTCTTGGAGTGCCCGGCCGGAGCATCCATATCCTTGGAGGCGCTTTTCGACCCTTGACCGAAACCAAGATGCATCCCGCCCGCATCAGGTTTAAAAGCCGGCTGGATTGCCCGGGAGTCGGCGGCGGAGAGCCCTTTTTTGAACTCCGCTGCAAGTGCCAGCCCAAGCGCGGTCAGTTTGAGTGACGGAAAAGTCCAAATCGGTTTATCGCCGTTAAAGGCCAAACCGAATATGGCGGCAAAGCCGACTTTAAGGCCGGTGAAGCTGCCCGGCCCCGAGCCGAGGGCAAAACCGTCCAAATTCGCCGGGCTGATTCCCGTTTCGGCAAGAAGTTTCTGAATCTCCGGCGTTAAAAGCCCGACTGTTTTACTTCCGGCGGCAAACCGGCTCTCGGCTAAAATCTTCCGGCCGTCGGCCAGACCCAAAGTCACCACAAGTCCGGAGGAATCGAGGGCTAAAACCTTCACAATGCTAAAATAGCTCCTTAGAAGCCAAAAACAAGCACGCACGCCCTTGACAAACCTTCGCCCACCCCCTACCATCCCCCCCTTATGGAAATAGACCCGTCTGGCGCAGGAGGGGAAGGTCCTTCTTTTGGCCAGCGGCTTAAACGCATCCTCTTAGGCGGCCCGCGCCGGCTTACGGACAAGGCCATCTTCCACCGGCTCTCTCTGGTGGCTTTCTTGGCCTGGGTGGGATTTGGGGCGGATGGGCTTTCCTCCTCCGCCTACGGCCCGGAGGAAGCCTTTCGCACGCTCGGTGAGCACCGCTATTTGGCGGTAATCCTGGCCGCTTTAATGGCTTCGACCGTCTTAATCATTGCGGCTGCTTACAAACGAATCATTGAAGAATTCCCCAGCGGCGGCGGTGGATATGTGGTCGCGACGAAGTTGCTGGGAGAGAAGCTGGGGGTGGTTTCCGGCTGCGCCTTGCTCGTGGATTATATCCTGACGATCACCATTTCGCTGGCCGCTGCCGGAGACGCGCTCTTCAGCTTTCTGCCCTATGCCTGGCACAACGCCAAGCTTCCCCTTGAAATCTTTTTGGTTTTGATAATGACCACACTCAATATGCGCGGCGTGCGGGAATCGGTGATTCCCTTGACCCCCGTCTTTTTAATATTCGTGGTCACCCATGTCGTTGGAATCATCGGCGGGATTATTGCCCATGCGCCGGAATTGCCTGAAACGGCGCGGCAGGTGAGCACGGGTTTCCAGCAAGGGTCCATGACGCTCGGAATGGGAGGCATGCTTCTGCTGTTGGCGCATGCCTATTCACTCGGAGGCGGAACGTACACCGGTATCGAGGCGGTTTCCAACGGGCTCACGCTAATGCGGGAGCCGAGAGTGGAAACCGCGAAAAAAACGATGAACTACATGGGGGCTTCCCTCGCGTTCACCGCCACCGGCCTTTTGATCAATTACCTGCTCTGGAATGTGGAACCGGTGGAAGGAAAAACCTTGAATGCCGTTTTGTTCGGGGATCTGGTACGGGGAATTCCGGGTGGGGCGGTTTTTTTGATGTTGACCCTCTTTTCCACCTCCGCGCTTCTCGTGGTGGCCGCTCAAGCCGGTTTTTTTGGCGGCCCCCGGGTTTTGGCCAACATGGGAATCGACTCCTGGATGCCCCACCGATTTGCCTCCCTTTCCGACCGGCTGACGGTGCAAAATGGCATTCTGCTGATGGGAATTGCGTCGCTGGCCGCCCTGCTTTACACGCGTGGGGACGTCCGCCATTTGGTGGTCATGTACAGCATTAACGTCTTTCTGACTTTCTCCCTTTCCATGCTCGGCATGAGCCGGCTTTCTTGGCAACGGGTCCGGGAAGGGAAGTCCGGAAAACGCCGGCTCGCCCTCTTTTTAATCGGGCTCTTTCTTTGCCTGACCGTTTTGACCATAACCTCCATTGAAAAATTCGGCCAGGGGGGCTGGATTACCCTTTTGGCGACCGGCGGGG